>JAAYSB010000096.1 GCA_012518475.1 Intrasporangiaceae bacterium
ATGATCGACATCGGTGGCGGTTCGCTCGAGCTCGGCATCGGCATGGACGAGGAACCCGACGTCGCCATCTCCCTCAATCTCGGTGCGGGGCGGATCACCCGGGACTTGCTGCCCGGGGACCCTCCGAGCGCTGAGGACGTCAAGCGGGCCCGCAAGTTCGTCAGGGCCGAGATCGCAGCCGCCGCGAGGCCGATCATCAAGCACCCTGACGCCAACCGCGTCGTCGGCACGTCCAAGACCCTGCGGTCGTTGGCACGGATCTGCGGTGCGGCTCCGAGCAAGGAGGGCGACTACGTCACGCGCATCCTCGAACGGGAGTGCCTCACTGCGGAGATGGACCGCCTGGCCTCGATGACCGTGGCACAGCGGGCGAAGCTCTCCGGTGTCTCCGCGGCGCGCGCGCCCCAGCTGCTCGGTGGCGCGATCGTCGCCGAGGCCGCCATGGACATCCTCGGCGTCGACAGCCTCGAGATCTGCCCGTGGGCGATGCGCGAGGGCATGATCCTGCGACTCCTCGACCACCTCGACGACTGACCCAGCCGCACAGGACCACCCCGACATGGCAGCCTCGACATGACAGCCTCGACATGACAGCGCGGATCGCTCTCTCGACAGCATCGACCTATCCGGATCGGTGCGCTTCGTCGTTCGCGCTCGCCAAGCAGCTCGGGTACGACGGCATGGAGGTCATGGTCTGGACCGATCCGGTCACCCAGGAGGCGGGCGCGCTCACGGCGCTCGCGGAGCTGCACGAGCTGCCCGTCGTCTCGATCCACGCGCCCACCCTCCTGCTCACCCAGCGGGTCTGGGGTGCCGATCCCTGGGGCAAGGTCGACCGCTCGATCCAGCTCGCTCTCGACGTGGGCGCCTCGGTCGTCGTGCTCCACCCGCCGTTCCGTTGGCAGAAGGGCTACGCCGAGGGATTCACCGAGGGTGTGGCAGAGCGGGAGGCCGCCACCGGCATCGAGCTGTGCGTCGAGAACATGTTCCCCTGGCGGGCCGGGCGCAAGGGCGGCCAGCGCCGTGAGCTCGAGGCCTACCTGCCCCACTGGGACCCGGTCCCGCAGCCCTACGACCACGTCACCCTCGATCTGTCGCACACAGCCACCGCCGGAAGCGACGCCCTGGCCATGGCCGAGGCGCTGGGGGAGCGGCTCCGCCACATCCACCTGGCCGACGGCCTCGGCTCGGTCCGCGACGAGCACCTCGTCCCCGGTCGCGGCTCCCAGCCCTGTGGTGAGCTGCTCGAGGCCCTTGCCGGGCGCGGCTTCGACGGCTCGATCGTCGTCGAGGTCGGCACACGCAAGCTCAGCCCGCAGCAGCGTGAGCTGGACCTCGCCGAAGCCCTCGCCTTCGCCCGCCTTCATTTCGCCCCAGCACCAGCCCCCGCAGACTCCACCGAGTCCTTCCACTAGACGACGGCCCGGTCTTCGACCGCGGCGTGCCGGGGTGAACCGTAGGCCAGGGCCCGGGCAGGTTCCCCACACGTCCGGCCCGGGGCGAGCAACGGCGCATGATGGGGACGTGACTGAGCTGCTTCTCATCTCCAACGCCGCTGCGGGCAGCGCGGACGACGCGACCGTGGCGGGCGCGCTGGCCGTGCTGCGGACCGGGGCCCACGTCGAGCACGTCCGGACCCACGGCCCGGAGCAGCTGCGCGCAGCCGTCGCGAACCGGCGCGAGCGCACGGTCGTCGTCGCCGGAGGAGACGGGAGCCTGCACGCCCTCATCCAGGTGCTCGACGAGCTGGGTGGCCTCGCCGACCAGCCCACGGTCGGCCTCCTCCCACTCGGCACCGGCAACGACTTCAGCCGCACCCTCGGACTGCCCTCCGACGTCAGGGACGCGGCCACCACGGTGCTCGCCGGGAACACCACGCCGGTCGATGTCATCCGCGACGACACCGGCGAGGCCGTCATCAATGTCGCCCACATCGGCGTCGGGGCGGAGGCAGGAGAACGGGCTCGGCCGTGGAAGGCGAGGTTCGGCCGGGTCGGACTGGGGGTCCTCGGGTATGCCGTCGGCGCCGTGGAGGCTCTCGTCGCCACGGACGGATACCGGCTCGCCGTCACCGCTGACGGTCGCCCGGTCACGACGGGACGTCGACGGGTCCTGCAGGTCGCCGTCGCCAACGGCAGGACGATCGGTGGAGGTGCCGAGATCGCCCCCGACGCCGATCCCGGGGACGGCCTCATCGACCTCTCCGTCTCGTTCGCGGCCGCCCCGCTCGCCCGCCTGGCCTATGGCCTGGCGATGCGCACGGGCCGGCATACCGACCGGGACGACGTGGTCCGCCTCCGGGTGCGGGAGGTGACCGTCGTGGCCCGTCGGGGGACCTTCACGGTCAACTCGGACGGCGAGCTGTCCGGTCCGGTGCGGCGGCGGTCCTGGCGGATCGAGCCCGGCGCATACCGCATCCTCGTCCCGTCGATCGAGCCCGACCGGACAGAGTAGGTTGATGCCCATGCTCAACCCCGCCGACCTGCTGCGCGCCGGACTGCTCCAGCTGAGCGAGTCCGACCTCGTCCGCTCGACCATCGTCCGGGCGCCGGTGTCCCGGGATGTCGTCACGAGGTTCGTCGCCGGGGAGAGCACCGAGGACGCCGTCCACGTCACGAGCGTCCTCCGGCAGACCGGGCGCCTGGCGACCATCGACTACCTCGGTGAGTACACGAGCGACCCGCAGATGGCGACCCGCACCCGCGAGGCCTACCTCACGCTGCTCCGCCGTCTCGGGGAGGAGAACCTCAGCCAGCACGGGCAGGGCGAGGTGTCCCTGAAGCTGAGCGCTCTTGGACAGTCGCTGGACGGTGACGGAGACGTGATCGCGCTGGAGAACGCCCGTCAGATCTGCGCGGCGGCGGAGGCGGTCGGGACGACGGTCACCATCGACATGGAGGACCACACGACCACCGATCGCACCCTCGAGACCGCCCGCACGCTGCGTGAGGACTTCCCATGGGTCGGCGTGGTCCTCCAGTCCCAGCTGCGTCGGACGGAGGCGGACTGTCGCGATCTGTCACATGCCGGGAGCCGGGTGCGGTTGTGCAAGGGCGCCTACAAGGAGCCGGAATCCGTTGCCTACCAGGACGGTTCGGACGTGGACCTCGCGTTCGTCCGCTGCTTGAAGATCCTCATGGCGGGCGAGGGGTATCCGATGCTCGCCACCCACGACCCACGTCTGGTCAGGATCGGTTATGCGCTGGCCGAGCAGAACGAGCGGACCCCGGACACCTTCGAGTTCCAGATGCTGTTCGGGATCCGCCCGGACGAGCAGAAGCGGATCGCCGACCGCGGCAACACGATGCGCGTGTATGTCCCGTACGGCGACGAGTGGTACGGCTATCTCATGCGGCGGATGGCCGAGCGCCCGGCGAACACGTCGTTCTTCCTGCGGGCACTGGCGACGAAGGGCTGACCGATGACCGAGACCACCGACAGGATCAGCGCCGACGGCACCACCCCCGGCGGCAGCGCAGGCACGGTTGCGATCTTCGGCGCCGGGGTGATGGGGGAGACCCTGCTCTCCGGCCTCCTGCGAGCCGGTCGCCCGGCTGCGCGCCTCGTCATCACCGAGCGACGCCCGGAGCGGGTGGCCGAGCTCACGCAGCGGTATGCGGGTGTCCGGATCCTCGACAACGTCGAGGCGGCCGAGCTCGCCGACATCATCGTCCTGGTCGTCAAGCCGCAGGACATGGGTGCTCTCCTCGACGAGATCTCCGACCACGTCCGCCCGGGCAACGTCGTCGTCTCGCTGGCGGCAGGAATCACGACCGCCTTCCTCGAGCAGCACCTCCCTGAGGGCACCTCCGTCGTCCGGGTCATGCCGAACACCCCGGCGCTCGTCGATCAGGGGATGGCGGCGCTCTCGAGCGGCCGGCACTGCCTCCCCGAGCACATGGCAGAGGCCGTCGATCTGCTCCGCTCGTGCGGTCGGACCGTGGAGGTCCCGGAGCAGTACCAGGACGCCGTGACCGCGATCTCGGGAAGCGGCCCCGCCTATGTCTTCTATGTCATCGAGGCGATGATCGAGGCCGGAGTCGTCCTCGGCCTCCCCCGGGCGACCGCCACCGAGCTCGTCATCCAGACCCTGTTCGGGGCGGCGACGATGATCCGCGAGACCGGACAGCATCCGACGGTGCTCCGCGAGCAGGTCACGAGCCCCGGCGGCACCACGGCTGCCGCGCTGCGCCAGCTCGATGACCACAAGGTCCGGGCGGCATTCATCACCGCCATGGAGGCGGCAGCGGCTCGCTCGGCCGAGCTCAGTGAGCAGTAGCCCACCCCTACCAGGCCTCTCGGTCCGCCGCGTCGGCCCGCAGGACTGGCGCGACTACCGCAACCTCCGCCTCGCCGCCCTCATCGACAGCCCGCGCGCCTTCTGGACGACGTATGCCCAGGCCGCCTCGCTCGAGGAAGCGGACTGGCGGGAGCGGCTCGAGTGGCCGACCTGGATCGCCTCCGCCTCGGGTTCGCCGGATCCGGCCCGGCCGCAGCTCCCCGTCGGGCTGGTAGCCCTCTGGCGCTCTCCGGAGGGCGGGGAGGGGGAGATCATCCTCGTCCAGATGTGGGTGGCCGGTTGGGCACGCGGACGTGGGGTCGTCGACCTGCTCGTGCAGACCTGCGCCGACGCTGCGCGAGCGGACGGATGGACGAGTCTTGTCCTGGAGGTCGCGGAGGAGAACGAACGGGCCGCCGCCGCATACCGACGACTCGGTTTCGTGCCCACGGGTCGTCGCTCGGCCATGCCGTGGGACGAACGGGTGGCCGAGGTCGAGATGGTGCGGGATCTCGGCGGTCCTGACCCCGTGAACTGCACCCATACGCGAACACGGAAGTGAACATTGGGTGGCCTGATCTCCCGTCCCTGACCGGAACGTGTGAGAATCCTGGGCATGGCTGAGATCACTGTGCGTGCGCTGTCGGAGGACGAGTGGGATCACTTCCGCTCGGTGCGACTGGCCGCGCTCCAGGAATCTCCGGAAGCGTTCGTCGCCTCCTACGAGGAGGAGAAGGACTACGACGAGGACTTCTGGCGGCTGCGCCTGCGCCGCTCCAAGCGCCTCGTCGCGGAGCGTGACGGCGAAGCCGTGGGCATCGTCAGCGTCGGACCGGACCCGGAGGAGGACGGGGACACGCACTCCGAGCTCTTCGGACTGTGGGTCTCGCCGGCACTGCGCGGCAAGGGCGTCGCGAGCAAGCTCGTCCGGGCGGGCGCCGAGGACGCCGCGGAGGGTGGGAGCACCCACCTCAACTACTGGGTGGGCACCGACAACGGCAGGGCTGTGGCCTTTGCGAGCAGCTTCGGCTTCCGCCCGACCGACCGGCGTCGCCCGGTCCGCATCGAGAACGAGGACGATGGGGACGAGGAGGCCATGATGGTCCTCCCGCTGAGCCACTGACCCGGTCGCAGAGCTCGCCCCGGCCGTGATCGGGGAGTCACCCGTCTGGCGTCAGGGACGGGCGGCGAGCTTCTCGATCAGGGAGACCTTGCCCGCAACGATGAGCAGGTCGTCCTGCATGACCTTGGTCTGTGGCACCGCATAGGTGAAGTCCTGACCGGGGGACTTCACCCCGACGACGGTGACGCCGTAGGTGCTGCGCAGCTGGCTCTGCTCCAGCGTGAAACCGAGCGTCTCCTTCGGAGGTCTCATCTTGACGATGGCGAACCCGTCGTCGAACTCGATGTAGTCCTGCAGCTTTCCGTTGACGAGGTGCGCCACCCTCCGACCGGAGTCGGCCTCCGGACGGACGACGTTGTGCACGCCGATCCGCTCGAGGATGCGCGCGTGCTCGGGAGACATCGCCTTGGCCCAGATGGACGGGATGCCGGCGTCCACGAGGTTCGCTGCGGCCAGCACGGAGGCCTCGACGGAGGATCCGATCCCGATGATCGCGATCGCGAAGCTGCGTGCCTTGACGGTCTCGATGATCTTGGCGTCGGCGGCGTCCGCCTGGACGATCTTCGTCAGTCGGCCGAGGAACTTCTCGGCCAGGGCACCGTCGGACTCCACCCCGAGAACCCTGTGCCCGAGACGTTGCAGCTCCAGGGCCGCAGCGCCGCCGAAGCGGCCCAGTCCGATGACGAGGACGTCATCGTCGTACAGGTGACTCTTGGACATGCTGCCGAGCCTAGTCCCGGGAGGAGTAGGTTTGCTGTCATGGCAGCGATGGCGCGGGTGGTCTGGGATGACGTCTTCACTGAGTACAACTTCGGTGAGGGGCATCCGATGGCGCCGCTCCGTCTCGAGCTCACCGCCCGCCTCTGCGAGTCGTTCGGACTCTTCGACCGAAGTGATGTCGACGTGGTCGCTCCGCCGATCGCCAGCTTCGACCTCCTGGCGACCGTGCACGACCGGGAGTACATCGAGGCGGTGTGCCGGGCGAGCGAGGATCCTGCGGCGGCCGACCTCGGCCGGGGCATCGGGACCGATGACGATCCGGCGTTCTTCGGCATGCACGACGCAAGTGCCCGCATCGCCCAGGGGACGCAGCTCGTCTGTGAGGCGGTGTGGCGCGGTGAGGCCGCGCACGGGGTGAACTTCTGCGGGGGCATGCACCACGCGATGCGTGACCGGGCAGCGGGCTTCTGCATCTACAACGACATCGCCGTCGGCATCCAGTGGCTCCTTGACAACGGCGCTCAGCGGGTCGCCTACGTCGATGTCGACGTCCACCACGGGGACGGTGTCGAGGCCATCTTCTGGGACGACCCGAGGGTCCTGACCATCTCCGTCCACGAGAACGGGCGGATCCTCTTCCCCGGCACCGGCTGGCCCGCCGACATCGGCGGCACCGACGCCGAGGGCAGCGCGGTCAATGTGGCGCTGCCGCCGGGCGTCACCGACTCGGCCTGGCTGCGCTCGATCAGCTCAGTCGTCGACCCCCTCGTGCGCGCCTTCCGCCCCGACGTCGTCGTCAGTCAGCACGGGTGCGACACCCACATGGAGGACCCGCTCGCGCACCTCGCGGTCACTGTCGATGCCCAGAAGCAGGCGATCGAGATCATGCATCAGCTCGCCCACGAGATCTGCGACGGTCGGTGGGTGGCTCTTGGTGGCGGCGGCTACGAGGTCGTCGATGTCGTCCCCCGCACGTGGACGCACCTGACGGCGATCGCGGCCCACGCGCCCATCGACGTCCAGACCGAGACGCCAGTGCAGTGGCGCGACTACGTCGAGCGCCGCACCGGACGGCCCGGACCTCAGCGAATGGGGGACATCCCGGTAGCCAACCTGCCGATCTGGGTCCAGCCGTGGTCGATGGGCTACAACCCGGAGAGCCCCATCGACCGTGCCGTCATGGCCGCCCGAGAGGCGACCTTCGCCCACCACGGTCTGGATCACTGGTTCGACTGAGGTCCAACCAGGTCCGACGCTCGCCGGTGGAGGAAAACTGCGGCATTGTCGGCGTGTCGGGTGGACTTTGTGCAAATTGTTACCGCGTGACTTCCCCACAGGTCACATCAGCCCCTATGGTTTCCCCTAGAGGTGTGCATTCGTACACGCAGTGCGTTCCCCTGATCCCGGCGCATCAGCGCCAGGACCCCGTTCCGGCCACAGAGGTGATCCATGTCGACCGACCGCCCCTTCGGTGACGTCTCGTTCCTGACCGTCGCCGAGGTCGCCAAGATCATGCGCGTCTCGAAGATGACGGTCTATCGCATGGTTCACGCCGGTGAGCTGCCGGCGGTCCGCGTCGGCCGGTCCTTCCGGGTGCCTGAGAGCGCCGTCACCGACTACCTGCGTGGTTCGTTCGTCGACACGGCCTGAGCCTCGCAGAGCGGACTCGGTTTGGGGCAGCCTCCTCTGCAGCGGTACAGTGAACGCTGCTGTTCGGCGAGGTGCACGGTCCGCACGCTGTGGTGGATCCGGCTACGTCGGATGTTCCAGCGCACGCCTCGTCCACATCACGACCAAGGATTGACCTATGGGTTCTGTCATCAAGAAGCGCCGCAAGCGCATGGCGAAGAAGAAGCACCGCAAGCTCCTTCGCAAGACGCGTCACCAGCGTCGCAACAAGAAGTGATCGGGTCCACCCCGTTCCACCGCGTGTGAGTCTGCGCACCCCCGAGTGGGTGCACGCACCACGACGAGGCCGTTCCGCCACTGGCGGAGCGGCCTCGCGGCGTTCGCGATGCGCCTACGGGCCTTAGGCTTGGCCCATGGCAGATGTCGTTCTCCTCACCGGGGTCTCCCGCTACCTGGGGGGCCGGGTGGCCCGGGTGCTGTCCACCTCCGGTCTCGTCGAGCGGGTCATCGGCGTGGACGTGGTGCCGCCGACCCATGACATCGGCGATGCCGAGTTCGTCCGTGCCGACATCCGCAACCCGGTGATCTCCAAGATCATCGCGACCGAGGACGTCGACACCGTCGTCCACATGAACGTGATCGCCACGCCGACCTTCGTCGGAGGCCGCTCCTCGCAGAAGGAGATCAACGTCATCGGGACCATGCAGCTGCTCGCCGCCTGCCAGAAGGCCGAGTCGGTGCAGCGCCTGGTCGTCAAGTCCTCCACCTCGGTCTACGGATCGAGCTCCCGGGACCCGGCCATGTTCACCGAGGACATGGGCCCCCAGCGCCAGCCCCGGGCTGGATTCGGCAAGGACTCCATGGAGGTCGAGGGGTATGTGCGTGGGTTCTCGCGCCGTCGCCCCGACACCGCGATCCACCTGATCCGGTTCGCCAACTGCATCGGCCCCTCGATCCGGACCTCGCTCACCGACTACTTCACCCTCCCGGTGGTGCCGACCCCGCTCGGCTTCGACGCACGGCTCCAGTTCCTGCACGAGGACGACCTCGTCCGGGCCATGGTGGAGTCGACAGTCGGCGACCACGAGGGCATCGTCAACGTCGCCGGTGACGGCGTGATCACCCTCGCGCAGGCAGTCGCGCTCGTGGGACGCCCCTCGGTACCGGTGGTCGCCCAGGCAGCGGGGATGATCGGCGGCATGTTCAAGAGGTTCGGCCTGGCCGACTTCTCGCCCGATCAGATGAGCCTGCTCTCCTACGGTCGCGGCGTGGACACGACCCGGATGCGCGAGGCCTTCGGCTTCGAGCCCGAGTTCACGACCAGGGAGGCGTTCGAGACCTTTGCCGCCGCTGTGCGCGAGTCGGGATACCAGCTCACCGGACGGAGTGCCTGATGGCCGGCTCGAAGAAGGCGGCTGCCGCCACGAAGACGACGGTGAAGAAGTCCGCCCCGAAGAAGGCCGCGCCGAAGAAGGCCATCAGGAAGAAGGCCACCCCGGACAAGGCGACGGCACAGCAGGTGCCGGCCAAGAAGGTCCCGGCCAAGAAGGCGGCGGCCCGTCCGGCCACCGGGCTCGCTGCGGGAGCCAGCCGCGCCGCTGCGGAGCCGCGCACCGCCTCGCCGCTCCTGCGGGCCACGGCTGCGCCGACCGAGCCGGTCGCGGCGACTCCGCCGCGACGTCTGCACGTCGTGCCCGATCGTCGGGATGACTGGGAGGACCTCGAGCCGGCTCCGGCCGACACGTCCCCGACGACCACCCGCCCCCGGGCTGCGGCACTGCTCGACCTCCTCGGTGTCGTTGCGGGGGAGGGAGAGCGCATCGACGACGCCGTCGGTGCGCTGGTCAACCTCCTTCGGGTGGGTGCGACGGCTGCCGGCCTGGACACCGACGAGACCGAGGACCAGATCGCCCGCACCCTCGCGTATCTGCGCAGACGCGCCTCCGGTGACTACACGGTCGACGAGTTCGGCTTCGATGAGGACTTCACGAACAACGTCTGGCTGCCGCTGCTGCGCCCGCTCTACCAGAAGTGGTTCCGGGTCGAGGTCCGCGGGGCTGAGAACCTGCCGGTCTCCGGTGCAGGACTCATCGTTGCCAACCACTCCGGGACCGTGCCGATCGACGGCATGATGACCCAGGTGGCCGTGCACGAGGCCGTGCAGCGACACCTCAGGCTCCTGGGGGCCGATCTCGTCTTCGAGCTGCCGTTCGTCGGCACGAATGCCCGTCGGGCGGGCTCGACCCTGGCGACGGCGGCCGACGCCGAGCGGCTCCTCCAGCAGGGTGAGCTCGTCGCCGTCTATCCCGAGGGGTTCAAGGGCGTCGGCAAGCCGTTCGCCGAGCGTTACAAGCTGCAGCGCTTCGGTCGGGGCGGCTTCGTGTCCGCGGCCCTGCGCACCGGGGTGCCGATCATTCCCTGCTCCATCGTCGGGGCCGAGGAGATCTATCCGCTCATCGGCAACATCTCACCGATCGCCCGGCTTGTCGGCGCACCGTACTTCCCCGTGACCCCGTTCTTCCCCCTGCTCGGACCGCTCGGGCTCATCCCGCTGCCGAGCAAGTGGATCATCGCCTTCGGCGAGCCGGTGGACACGGCCGACATCGGTCCCGCCGGTGCAGACGACCCCATGCTCGTGTTCGACCTCACCGACCAGGTGCGCGAGACCATCCAGCAGACGCTGTACTCCCTGCTCATGCAGCGCCGGTCAGTGTTCTTCTGACCGATGCAGCCTCCTCCGACGGTCCTCGCCTCATGACTGCCCGGGTCACTCTCATCTCCAAGCCCGGGTGTCACCTCTGTGACGACGCCCGCGTCATCATCGCCGCGGTGACCAGTGAGCTGGGCGAGGAGTTCGACGAGGTCAATATGCTCGAGGACGCCGACCTCATCGAACGCTACGCCGAGCTCATCCCGGTGACACTCGTCGACGGTGCCCAGCACGACTACTGGCGGGTCAGCCCGGATCGACTCCGTAAGGCTCTGACCTGACCGCGTGGCGTGGTGTGTCTCACGAGTCTCGCCAATACTTTGTGCCTTCGTTCACAAGCCAGGTACCGTGGACGAAAGTCGTCGATCCGGTTGAGTCCGGATCTGACGACACGTCCGGCTGAGCGGGATCAGGAGGCAGTGCAGACCGTGGGCAGCGCAACGGAACGCCGCGGCATCCCCGATGCCACGGTCACCCGCCTCCCCGAGTATCTTCGCGCACTCACCTCACTCGCCGACACCGGGGTCACCTCGGTGTCCTCCGAGGAGCTCGCCACTGTCGTCGGCGTGAACTCCGCCAAGCTCCGCAAGGACCTGTCCTACCTCGGCTCGTACGGCGTACGCGGTGTCGGCTACGACGTCACCCACCTGAGCGACCAGATCTCCTCGGCCCTCGGACTCACCCGGGACCAGGCCGTCGCGATCATCGGGATGGGCAACCTCGGTCGCGCGCTCGCGGCCTACAACGGCTTCGCGAGCAGAGGGGTCGAGGTCGTCGCCCTGCTCGACCACGACCCGGCCGTCATCGGCTCGCGGATCGCCGGCCTCACCGTGGAGCCGGTTGCCGACCTGCCCCGCATCACCAGCGAGCGGGAGGTGACGATCGCGATGCTCGCCACGCCGGCCGGCTCGGCGCAGGAGGTGGCCGATCTCGTCGTCGCCGCAGGCATCACCGCCATTCTCAACTTCGCACCCACCTCCCTGGAACTGCCCGCTGATGTCCAGGTGCGCAAGGTCGACCTCGCGACCGAGGTCCAGATCCTCGCGTTCCACGCTCAGCAGAGCCGCCTCGGCGGACTGCCCGCAGAGCCGGTCCTCACGGAGGCCGTGCAGTGAGCCTCCTCATCGCCGGCGTCTCCCACCAGAGCGCGCCTCTGCCGGTCCTCGAGGCTGTCGCTCTCGACGCCGAGCGTCGCCTACTGCTCGAGAAGGCCCTCCACGCCGCCGCGAACATCGACGAGGTCCTCGTCCTGTCGACGTGCAACCGCACTGAGGTCTATGTCGAGGCGGTGACCTTTCACGGAGCGATCTCTGACATCACCGACGCCGTCGCGGCTACGACGGCAGTCACGCGGGAGGGGCTGCGTGACCACCTCTACGTCCACTACGAGGACCGGGCGGTAGAGCACGTGTTCACGCTCGCGGCCGGGCTGGACTCGATGGCCGTCGGCGAGGCGCAGATCCTCGGGCAGCTGCGGGCGGCGCTCGGGGACGCCCAGAACAACGGTCACGTCGGCCCTGCCCTCAACGTCCTCTTCCAGCAGGCGCTGCGGGTGGGCAAGCGTGTTCACACCGAGACCGAGATCGACGCGGTCAGCCACTCCCTCGTCGAGACCGGGTTGCTGGTCGGCTCGGACACCTTCGGGCCGTTGAGTGAGACCCGCATCCTTATCCTCGGTGCCGGCGGCATGGGCGCACTCGTGGCGACGACGGCGACCCGCCAGGGAGCCGAGGTCACCATCGTCAACCGGACCGAGGAGCGTGCCGCCCGGCTTGCGAGCCGACTCGGTGCGGCCGCCCGGCCGATGGACGAGGTGGCCAAGTGCCTCGCGGAGGCGGACATCGTCATCTCCTCGACCGGCGCCCTCGCGCCCGTCGTCACCCTCGCCCAGGCCGCCGACGCCCAGATCGCCCGGGCCGGTCGACCGCAGCTGTATGTCGACCTCGCCCTGCCGCACGACGTCGCCTACGAGGTGGGGTCGCTCACGGGCGTGCAACGGCTCGGCCTGGCCGAGCTGGGCACGCTGCTGGCCGGGGCCTCAACGGCTCCCGCCGTCGAGGCGGCCCGCAGCATCGTCAGCAGTGAGGTGAGCGAGTTCGTCACGGCCCGTGCTGGTGACGTCGTCGGTCCCACCGTCGCGGCGTTGCGCGAGCAGGCCGCCGCCGTCGTCAGTGCCGAGCTGACCCGCCTCCACCGGCGCACCGACCTCGACGAGAGCGACCGCGCCGAGGTGGACCGAGCGGTTCACCGGATCGTCGAGAAGCTCCTGCACACCCCGACCCGGCGGGTGCGTGAGCTCGCCGGCGGTGGGGCGGGGGTGTCCTTTGCGGCCGCGCTGTCCGAGCTCTTCGACCTGCCGGCCTCGGTGCGACCCGGAGGGCCCGGGCTGACCGCCGCCGCGGCGGACCTGCCCGACCGGCTTACCCCGGAGGAGCGGACATGACCGGCACCCGCCCGCTGCGACTGGGAACCCGCCGGAGCCGGCTCGCGACGACGCAGTCCACGCACGTGGCCGATGCCCTGCGAGCGCTCGGCCACGAGGTCGAGCTCGTCCAGATCGTCACCGAGGGTGATGTCAACCAGGCACCCCTGGCCACGATAGGGGGGACGGGTGTCTTCGCTGCCGCTCTGCGAGAGGCACTGCTGCGCGACGAGATCGACTTCGCCGTGCACTCCCTCAAGGACCTCCCGACGACCCCCCACGACGGACTCACCATCGCCGCAGTCCCGGCGCGCGAGGACCCTCGCGACGCGGTCGTCGCCAGGGACGGACTCACTCTCAGTGAGCTCGGAGCCGGTGCCCGGGTGGGCACCGGATCACCCCGGCGGGTCGCCCAGCTCGCCTGTCTGGGCTGGGGACTGGAGCTGCTGCCGATCCGCGGCAACGTCGACACCCGCCTCGCTCTCGTGACCGACGACGAGCTCGACGCTGTCGTCCTCGCGGCCGCGGGACTGCGGCGCCTGGGACTCCAGGACCGGGTGAGCGAGCTGCTCGAGCCCATCCAGATGCTCCCCGCCCCCGGCCAGGGCGCGCTCGCCGTCGAGTGCCGGACCGACCGGGAGGACGTCCGTTCCATCCTCGCCGCGCTGGACGACCCGGACACCCGCGCCTGCGTCGAGGCCGAGCGCAGCGTCCTTGCCGCGCTCGAGGCGGGTTGCTCGGCTCCCGTCGGAGCCCTGGGTGAGATCGTCGAGGGGGAGAGCTCCGACCCCGATGGCGAGCCCATTCTCGAGCTGTCCCTCCGTGCCTTCGTCGGTCACCCCGACGGCACTGCCGAGCTCCGACGCTCGGTCCTCGGCGACCCCGCGGACCCGGTTGCGCTCGGGAGACGTCTGGCCACCCTCCTCCTCGAGGACGGGGCCGCCGACCTGGTGCCGGCCGACTCCCGGACTGCGGCGTCGCACGCAGCGCCATCCCCCTCAGACCGCCAGACCAACCTCGACACGTCCCTGGAGGACACACCGTGAGCCCCCGCTCCGCAACCTCGAAGCCCAATCTCCCCGGGAGAGTGGCGTTCGTCGGCGCAGGCCCCGGCGACCCGGGCCTGCTGACCGTCGCCGCAACCACTCTGCTCGCGCAGGCCGACGTCGTCGTCATCGACCACGTCGCTCGGGAGGACGTCGTCCATCGGCATGCCCGCTCCGACGTCACGATCGTCGATGCCGGGACAAGCAGCCTCAGCCATGGCGACCACGGTCGACCGCTCACCCATGCCGCCAAGGCCAAGCTCGTCGTCAAGGCTGCCAAGGCTGCCAAGGACGGCCTCGTCGTGCGCCTCCTCGACGGCGACCCCGGCATGTTCGCCGGCCTGGCCGAAGAAGCCCTCGCCTGCCACAAGGCCCAGATCCCCTTCGAGATCGTTCCTGGCGTGAGCGCGGTCGGCGCAGTGCCCGCGTATGCCGGGATCCCGCTCACGAGCAGTCGCTCGAACGCGGTCCACGTCTGCCACGGCGCGGAGTCGATCACCGAAGCGATCGCGGCCGACGTCGACGCGACGGTCGTCCTGCTCGGCACCCCCGAGGTGCTCGGCGAGGCACTCCGGCGTCTGCTCGACTCCGGGCGGGACGGGGAGTGCCCGGTCGCCATCACCGAGAACGGCACCGCCGTGCGGCAGCGGACCGTGATCACGACGTTGGCCCGGTGCGGCGAGACACTGCCCCCGACCCAGTTCCCGGCCCTGGCGGTCGTGGGCCCGACTGTGGCGCTGCGCGAGCAGCTCTCCTGGTTCGAGACCAAGCCGTTGTTCGGCTGGGATGTCCTCGTGCCCCGAACCAAGGAGCAGTCCGCCTCGGTCAGCGCTCGGCTGGCCCAGCACGGCGCCACCTCGACCGTCGTCCCGACCATCAGCGTGGAACCCCCGCGGACCCCGCACCAGATGGACAAGGCCATCAAGGGCCTGGTCACCGGGCGCTACGAGTGGATCGGCTTCACCTCGGTCAATGCCGTCAAGGCGATCCGGGAGAAGCTCGAGGAGTGCGGCCTGGATGCCCGCGCCTTCGCCGGACTCAAGCTCGCGGCCGTCGGTGGGGTCACAGCGGATGCGCTGCGCGACTGGGGCCTGAACCCCGACCTCGTGCCGTCCGGGGAGCAGTCGGCCCGCGGTCTCCTCGAGGACTGGCCGCCCTACGACGAGGTCCTCGACCCGATCAACCGGGTGCTGCTGCCCCGCGCCGACATCGCCACCGAGACCCTTGTCGCCGGACTGCAGGACATGGGCTGGGAGGTCGACGACGTCACGGCCTACCGCACCGTCCGCGCAGCGCCTCCTGCACCGGAGATCCGCGAGGCCATCAAGACCGGGGCCTTCGACGCGGTCCTCTTCACGAGCAGCTCGACGGTGCGCAATCTTGTCGGCATCGCCGGCAAGCCGCACCCGACCACGGTCATTGCGTGCATCGGCCCGGCCACTGCCCGCACGGCCGAGGAGCACGGCCTGAGGGTCGACGTCCTCGCCCCCGAGGCCAATGCCGTCATGCTCGTCGACGCCCTCGCAGACCACGGAGCCTGCCTCGCAGCGGCGGCGATCGCGGCCGGCGAGGAGGTCCAGCGGCCGAGTATGCGCCGACCGGCCGGCCGGCGTCGCGCCAAGCGCAACTCCTGAACGGGTCGCCACGTCGGACAGAGGGCGAGTGACCGAACCAGAGACAGACGCAACCACAGCCAGAGGAGAGGTGAGGACCAGGTGACCCCTGCATACCCCGTGAGCAGACCGCGCCGGCTGCGTCAGTCGGCGGCGGTACGCCGGCTGGTCGCACAGACCAGGCTGCACCCGGCCGACCTCGTTCTCCCCGCGTTCGTCCGGGCGGACATCGACGCGCCGGTCGAGATCGGCGCAATGCCCGGCGTCCAGCAGCACACCGTCGACAGCCTCGTCGACCTGGCCCGGGAGTGTGTTGCTGCCGGCCTCGGCGGTCTCATGCTGTTCGGTGTGCCCGCCGAGCAGGACAAGGATCCCGCCGGCTCTGCTGCGGACGATGACGACGGCATCCTCAACCTCGCACTGCGGGCAGTGCGCGCCGCCGTCGGTGACGACCTCGTCCTCATGGCCGACCTCTGCCTCGACGAGTTCACCAGCCACGGCCACTGTGGCGTCCTCGACGGCGCAGGGCGCGTCGACAACGATGCGACCTTGGACCGCTACGCCTCGATGGCACTGGCCCAGGCCCGCGCCGGTGCGCACGTTCTCGGGCTCTCCGGGATGATGGACGGTCAGGTCGGGCACGTGCGGGCCACCCTTGACGACCACGGGTTCACCGACACGATCCTGCTCGCGTACGCGGCCAAGTACACGACCGGGCTCTACGGCCCCTTCCGCGAGGCGGTGGCGTCCAGCCTCCAGGGCGATCGGGCCACGTATCAGCAGGATCCGGCGAACGCCCGCGAGGCCGTGACCGAGATCGAGCTGGACCTCGGTGAAGGGGCCGATCTCATCATGATCAAGCCGGCCGGACCCCACCTCGACATCATCGCGACCGCGGCCGAGATCTCGACCGTTCCCGTTGCGGCCTATCAGATCTCGGGAGAGTACTCACAGATCGTCGCCGCCGCGGACCGAGGGTGGATCGACCGGCAGCGGGTCATGATGGAGTCGCTGCTCAATATCAAGCGAGCGGGGGCAGCCATCATCCTCACCTACTTCGCCCTGGAGGCGGCCACAGTGATCCGGGAGGAGGTGGCCGGGCGATGACCGAACGACCCGAGAACCTTCCCGAACCCCGCTGGCTCACCGATGAGGAGCAGGTCGACTGGCGTGCCTTCCTGCACGGCGCCCGCCTGCTCGAGGCCGCACTCGACTCAGACCTGTCCGCGCACGGCATCTCCTCCGCCGAGTACGAGATCCTGTCCATGGTCTCCGAGGCGCCCGACATGCAGATGCGGATGTCTGCGCTCGCGGACCTCGTCGTCCAGTCCCGCAGCCGGGTGACGCACACTGCTGCCCGACTGGAGAGCCGTGGTCTTGTCCAGCGCCGTCCATCGCCGGACGACGGACGCGGGGTCGAGCTGGCTCTGACCGCCAAGGGCCGGGAGCTCCTCGACTGGCTCGCCGTCGTGCACCTGCACAGCGTGCGCCGGCACTTCGTCGACCTCCTGACTCCGGAGCAGTTCCGGGCCGTCGGTGAGGCCATGTCCATCATCCGCGCGCACGGAAGGCCCCGCCAGTGAACACCGACCGCTCCGCCCAGCTGCTGGACCGGGCCCGGACGATCGTGCCCGGTGGAGTGAACAGCCCGGTGCGGGCCTTCCGCGCCGTCGGCGGGACGCCCCGTTTCATGGCCTCGGCTGCCGGTCCCTGGCTGACCGATGTCGACGGGCGTCGCTACGTCGACCTCATCTGTTCCTGGGGTCCGATGATCCTCGGTCACGCCCACCCCGATGTGCTCGCGGCTGTCCAGGACAGTGCCGCAAAGGGCTTCTCCTTCGGCACCCCGAGCGAGAACGAGCTCCTCCTCGCCGAGGAGATCGTCGCTCGGGTCGAGCCGGTCGAGCAGGTGCGCCTGGTGTCGAGTGGGACCGAGGCGACCATGAGCGCGATCCGACTCGCTCGCGGCTTCACCGGGCGGACCCTCGTCGTGAAGTTCGCCGGGTGCTATCACGGCCACGTCGACTCCCTCCTCGCCGCGGCGGGATCCGGCGTGGCCACCCTGGCACTGCCGGACTCGGCAGGCGTCCCGCCGGAGTCCGCGGCAGAGACCATCGTCCTGCCCTACAACGACGTCGCCGCCCTGGAGGCCGCATTCGCCGAGCGGGGTGAGCAGATAGCCGCCGTCATCACCGAGGCCGCCGCCGGCAACATGGGGGTTGTGCCGCCATCGCCGGAGTTCTCCGCAGCCCTGCGGACGGTGAGCCGACGGCACGGGGCGCTGCTCATCTCCGACGAGGTGATGACCGGGTTCCGGTGCAGCCGCAGCGGTTGGTTCGGCCTAGCGGCCGTGGGGAACGAGGCGCCGGACCTGTTCACCTTCGGCAAGGTCATGGGCGGCGGCTTCCCCGCCGCAGCCTTCGGCGGTCGAGCCGATGTGATGGCCATGCTCGCACCCGAGGGGCCCGTGTATCAGGCCGGCACGCTCTCAGGGAACCCGGTGGCTACCGCCGCCGGCCTGGCGACGCTCCGGGGCTGCACGGATGACGTCTATGCTCACCTCGACCGGGTCGCCCACACGATCGCCGACGCCGCCGGCGCTGCCCTCGCAGCCGAAGGCGTCCCGCACACGATCCAGTGGGCCGGATCGATGTTCTCGATCTTCTTCCGGGACAGCGCGGTACAGAACTATAACGACGCCCGCGACCAGGACACGGCAGCGTTCGGGCGGTTCTTCCACGCCATGCTCGAGCACGGGGTGCACCTGCCGCCGAGCGCCTTCGAGTCCTGGTTCGTCAGCGCGAGCCACGACGACGACGCTGTGGCAGCGGTCCTCACGGCCCTCCCGCACGCCGCCCGCGCTGCCGCGTCCCAGTCCCGGCCCGGCGCCTCCTGACAGCCCATCCAGGAAGGTTTGTCACAATCACCGTCATGCCCACGCCGCACACCCGGGTCCACCTGCTCCGGCACGGTGAGGTCTTCAACCCCGAGAAGATCCTCTACGGTCGCCTGCCTGGCTTCCTGCTGTCCGAGCTCGGGCACCGGATGGCAGCGATGGCTGCCGAAGCGCTCGCCGGCCACGACATCGTCCACCTTGTCTCCTCCCCGCTCGAGCGGGCACAGCAGACCGCGCAACCGCTCGTCGAACTGACCGGGCTCGGGCTCACCCTCGACGACCGCGTCATCGAGGCCTCGAACCTCTTCGAGGGGCGCGCCGTCGCCGGCGGTCAGGGACTCCTCCGGCTGCAGCACCTGCCCCTCGCCCGCAACCCGTTCCGGCCGAGCTGGGGGGAGCCCTACACCGAGATCCGCGACCGGATGATCCCCGCCATCCTCGCCGCACGGGACGCTGCCACCGGACACGAGGCTGTGATCGTCAGCCACCAGCTGCCGATCTGGACCGCACGGATGTCGGCCGAGCGCCGCCCTCTCTGGCACGACCCACGCCGCCGGGAGTGCTCCCTGGCGTCGCTGACGACGATCCTCTTCGACGAGGCCGGCACCCTCATCGGGACCGAGTACACCGAGCCGGCAGCCCCGCTCCTCCCGATCGCGAGCAAGGTGGCCGGTGCATGAGGCGTGTCCTCGCTATGGTCCTCGCCGGGCTCGTGGTGCTCAGCGGCTGCTCCGGCTCGGGTGACTCGATCGCCGACCAGGCGCGGGCCGGTGACAACCGCGGCTACATCTCCGGGGACGGGGAGATCGTCCGGTATGCGCCGGATGAGCGACTCGAGCCACTCACCCTCGCCGGCGACACGATCGACGGCGGCCAGTGGGACCTTGCCGACCACGCGGGCGACATCGTCGTGCTGAACAAGTGGGGCTCCTGGTGCCCGCCGTGCGTCAAGGAGACCCCCGACCTCGTCAAGGCGTGGGACCAGATCCAGGACATGGACGACGTGACCATGGTCGGACTGAACTTCCGGGAGTCCGCCGCGACCGGCCTGGCCTTCGCCGAGCGGTCCGGGATGACCTATCCGTCCCTCGAGGACGAGGACGGCATCCTGCCTCTCGAGCTCCAGGGCCGCGCCCAGGCGACCCCGACGACCCTCGTCATCGACGGCGAGGGGCGCATTGCCGCAGTCGTGAGCGGTCCGCTCAGCGCGGCCACCCTGCTCGGGCTGGTCGAGGACGTCCGGGCGACCGAATGATGGTGGCGACGGTGCTGGCAATGACAGGGGCGGGTGTGACCGGTGCGGTGACCGCCGACGTCACCGGAACCGTCGCCGGCGGGCCACTGCCCCTCGCGCTGGTGTTCGCGGTGCTCGCCGGGCTCGTCTCGTTCCTGTCCCCCTGCGTCCTGCCGCTCGTGCCCGGCTATCTCGGCTACGTCACCGGTCTGTCGGAGATCTCGCTCGCCGAGCGCAAGCGGCACCGGATGGTCCTCGGCGCGAGCCTGTTCGTCCTCGGCTTCTCGGTCGTGTTCATCCTCGCCACGATCTTCGTCAGCTCGATCGGCAGGGTCTTCGTCGAGCACCGGGTCCTGCTCGCCCAGATCGGGGGCGTCATCGTCATCCTCCTCGCCCTGGTCTTCATGGGCATGGGCAGCGGAGTCGGCGCCCAGCGCAGCGCCGGACCAAGCATGCGACCCCGCTCCGGCCTCGCGGGCGCACCGTTCCTCGGGGCGACGTTCGCACTCGGCTGGGCGCCTTGCACCGGGCCGACGCTCATCGCCCTGTTCGCTATGCTCTCCAGCCTCGAGCCGGACTATGCCCGGGCAACGACGGTCGCGATCGCCTACTGCCTCGGGCTGGGTCTGCCGTTCATCCTCATCGCGGCCATGTACGAACGCTCCGGCAGGTGGTCGTCCTGGCTCCGGCAGCGACAACGCGGTATCCAGCTCGTCGGGGGTGCGTTCCTCCTCGTCGTCGGTGTCCTCCTCGTCACCGGCGTGTGGGAGAGCATCAACCGCTGGATCCAGTCGAACTGGCTCGCCGGATTCGAGGTGGCGTTCTGATGACGACGACAACGGGTCAGAAGCGCCAGAAGCGTCAACCGGTCAACCAGCCCTCCCTCGGGGCCATCGGGTGGCTGCGGTTCCTCTGGCGCCAGCTGACGAGCATGCGCACCGCGCTGTTCCTCCTCCTCATGCTCGCCATCGCGGCGGTGCCCGGCTCGGTCTTCCCCCAGCGGAGTATCGACCCGACCCGCACGGCCGACTGGATCGCCGACCGGCCCACGGTCGGTCCCTGGCTGGACCGGCTCGGCTTCTTCGAGGTCTATGCCACCCCCTGGTTCGCGAGCATCTATCTCCTGCTGCTCATCTCCCTCATCGGCTGCATCGTCCCGCGCACCCGACTTCACTGGAAGGCCATGCGCCAGGTGCCCCCGCGGACGCCCGCCCGCCTGGACCGGCTCGCGGCGCATACCGATGTGGAGGTTCTCGGGGACCGGGGCGAGGCCACTCTCGACGCGATCGAGACGGCGCTGCGGCGGCGACGCTACCGGGTGCACCGGCACGCGCCGGGCACCCTGAGCGCCGAGGGCGGCTACCTCAAGGAGACCGGCAACCTCGTCTTCCACATCGCCATCGTGGGCAT
>JAAYSB010000097.1 GCA_012518475.1 Intrasporangiaceae bacterium
GACACCATCCTCTTCCTCGGCTTCGCGCTGGCCTATCTCGCCCTGCTCGTGTGGGGTGTCACGCTCGCGCGGGGGCACGGGTGGTGGACCGCGGCGAACCTGCCCCTCCTGGTCCTCGCCGCCCTCGTGTTCGACAACGCGGTCATCGGGCTGGGCCGGTTCATCGGTGACGGTGCGTTCCTCGAGGCGATCAACCTGTCGAGGTTCTGGGTGCACGCGTTCGTCACGCCGGTCCTCGTCGCCTGGGCCCTGCACACGCTGCGCCGGGCGGGCTTCGGCTGGGCCCAGCACCGGTGGTTCCAGGTCGTGTCCATCGGCGCCGCGCTCGCCCTGACCGCTCTCGAGTACGTCGTCGAGCTGCGGGGTCTGTCGATCGTGCCGCGGGAGGAGTACGGCACGCTGTCCTACACCGGTGCCGACCCGCCGGACGGGCCTCCGATCATGGTGCTCGTCGTGGCGCTCGTGCTCATCATCGCCGGCGCCCTGCTGTGGTGGAAGCAGAAGTGGCCGTGGCTGCTCGCCGGTGCTCTGCTCATGACGGCAGGAAGCGCCATCGAGGTCCCGATCGAGAGCGGAGCGGCGACCAACGCGTTCGAGCTCGTGCTGCTCATCTCGATCATGGCGACCAAGGCCTTCCAGGATCGGGGCGCACAGTCGGGCGAGAACGTCCGGGCGACCTGACCGCGCTGGCACGGTGGCTACCGTGGCGCGGCAGTTCGTGGCTGCTGTGGTTATGTCGCCGGCCGGGTCGAACTTCCGCGGCAGGCCCCGATCAACCACGGCACAGTTGAGTTTCCGCGGCAGCGGAGAGCGCTTCTGGGAGCGGGTCTGCAACGAGCCGCCATGAAGCACCGGGGACAACTCCGCTGATCGGGTGTGTCGTCCACACTGCCTGACCGCCTCTCGCGCGGACTCCGCCAGCGGCGGGACCGTGGGTCATGGACATCCACCAGCCCCGTCACGGAGCCTGGCTCAGCCGATCGCTCACCGCAGTGGTGCTCTGGCTCGTCGTCCTGGTCCTGCTGTCGGCCGTGGCTCCCCTCGGTCTGGCCGCGGCCGGATCCCCGCAACTCAGGGTCGGCTGGGGCTGGCCGCTGGACCCGCAACCACAGGTGGAGCGGACCTTCGAGCGCCCGCCGAGCCGCTACGGAGCCGGCCACCGGGGCATCGATGTCTCGGCTGCCGTCGGAGCACCCGTGACGGCTGTTGCCGCCGGCGTGGTCACGCACAGTGGGATGGTTGCGGGCCGGGGCACCGTCACCGTCCGGCACGACAGCGGCATCTCGAGCACCTATGAGCCGCTCGAGGACCGCATCGCCGGCGGCGAGACGGTGGACGCGGGAACCGTTCTCGGCACAATCGGCACCGGCAGTCACTGCGCGGACAGCCCGTGCCTCCATCTCGGTGCGCGCCTGGGTGAGGAGTACCTCGACCCCCTGCTGCTCCTCACCCGGGTGCGCATCGTCCTCCTCCCCCTCCTGCCGGAGCCGTACGATACCCGATGACAGCGAGGACGACCGAGACGCGCTCAGGAGAACGGAGTCGGGCGAAACAGGCGTATTACAGACGTATCATGGGGTGATGGGGATGATCACACTGCGCTCGGACGAGGAGCTGGACCGCCTACTGACGGAGTTGGCCCGCCCTGGAGAGACCCGATCGGACACGATTCGGCGAGCCGTCAGGGACGCCATCACGCTGGCCCGCCGCGAACGCATGCGACAGGAGTCTCTTGCCTGCGCCGCGGACGAGCGCGACGTGACAGAGGCGGCCGCGGTGCAGGCGGACCTGGAGCATCTGCGTGCGTGGTGACGTCTTCGAGCTGCGCGCACCACGCCGCACGTCTGGACACGAACAACGCGGGCCCCGTTATGCAGTCGTCATCCAGTCCGACGACCTGCACCTGTCAACCCTGATCATCGCCCCGACCTCCACAACGGCTCGGCCCACCGTCTTTCGACCCAGTCTCGACATCTTGGGACGCCGCGCTCGTGTTCTTGTCGAACAGGCGATGGCCGCCGATCCTGCGCGCCTTGGTCGATGGGTGGGGCGCGTTACGCCGCACGAGCTCGCCGAGATTGAGGACGCGCTGCGACTGGTCCTGGCCCTCGACTGAGGATCAGGCGCGGGGGTGCGCCTGACGGTACGAGTCGCGGAGCCGCTCGATCGAGACGTGGGTATAGATCTGGGTCGTCGCCAGTGATGCGTGACCGAGCAGCTCCTGGACGACGCGCAGGTCGGCCCCACCCTCCAGGAGGTGGGTGGCCGCGCTGTGGCGCAGACCGTGCGGGCCGATGTCCGGCGCGTCCTGGACGTGCTGGAGCAGGGCATGCACCACCGAGCGGACCTGGCGCTGGTCCACCCTCCGGCCACGCCGGCCGAGGAAGAGCGCCGGACCGCTCTGCTCCGTCACCAGCTGCGGCCGACCGATCAGACGCCACTGCTCGAGCGCCACGCGAGCCGGTGCCCCGAACGGCACGCTGCGCTCCTTGTTGCCCTTGCCGATGACACGGACGACCTGCCGGGAGTCGTCGACATCGTCGATGTCGAGGCCGGTGAGCTCACCGACCCGGATGCCGGTGGCATAGAGGAGTTCCAGCATGGCCCGGTCCCGGATGTGCACCGGGTCCTCGTCGTCGCTGGCGACAGCGGCGATCTCGAGCAGCTCGGTGGCGTCCTTCGCAGCGAGAACGTCAGGCAGGGTGGTCGCACGCTTCGGGGCGACCAGACGCAGGCTGGGGTCCTGGGAGAGCCGGCCCGACCTGGTAGCCCAGCGGCAGAACGTGCGCACGGAGGCCGAGCGCCGGGCGAGCGTGCTCCGAGCCACCCCCTCGGTCGCCTGGGCACCGAGCCAGGCCCTTAGATCGGCGAGCCGCATCTCGAGCAGGGCGACCCCCCGGTCGTCGAGGAACCGGGTGAGGTGGTCCAGGTCGGCGAGATAGGCACGCACCGTGTGGTCGGACCGGTCCTTCTCCTGGCGGAGGTGGGCCTCGAAGTCGGCGCGCACCCCGGTGTGCGGGATCGGGTCGGCGGTCACGGCTCCACGGTCGCAAACCTGCAGGCCGCGATCAACGACCAGCCTCCCCTACCGATCCGCGTGTTGACTGCCGACGAGTCGAGGTCGTCCCCGTCTTGCGCCACCCGTCGAGGAGATCACGCTCCGCAGCACCGCACAGCTCGAGGCGCCCGAGGCCGGCCCGCACCGCCATCTCGGTCAGGCCGACGGACCGGGCGAGGTCCGGTATCTGCCGATGTGCGCGCAGCGGCAGCGCCTCATAGAGCAGCCGGTCCTCCGGATCGAGGTCGTCGGTGGCCCGACGCTCTCCCCGCTTCGGCTCGGCGAGGTCATAGCCGATCCGTCCGACGTGCTCGGCGAGCTCGTCGGCATCGCTGACGAGCTGCACCTGTGAGTCGATCTCCCGGAGCAGAGCATGACACCCTGCGGACTGCATGGAGGTCACCGGACCCGGGACGGCGGCGACCGGACGGCCCAGGCTGGTGGCGTGACCGGCGGTGTTGAGCGAACCGGAGCGCAGCGACGCCTCGACGACGACGGTCCCGTTCGTCAGGGCGGCGATGATCCGGTTGCGCTTGAGGAAGCGGCTGCCGATCGGCGCCACCCCGAGCGGCTGCTCGCTGATGACCGCACCTTCGTCGGCGATCGTCCCCAGCAGCTGCGCGTGGCTTGCTGGATAGAGCCGGTCGATTCCGCCGGCGAGGACCGCGACGGTGAGCCCGTCGACGGCCAGGGCGCCACGGTGGGCCGCGGCGTCGATCCCGAAGGCCGCTCCGGAGACCACGGCGAAGCCACGCTCGCACATCCCGACCGCGAGATCGGTCGCGACGTGGGTGCCATAGGCCGTGGCGCTGCGGGCCCCGACCACGGCGACGCTGCGAGCGCTCGCCGCTGCGAGGTCGATCTCGCCCCGCACCCACAGGCACAGCGGCGGAACCGTGAGGTCGTTCAGGCCCGCGGGCCAGTCCGCGTCCGAGGGGACGACAACTCGGGCCCCGAGGAGGTCGGAGCCGCGCAGGTCCTCCGCGAGTCGGCTCCACGAGTAGTGCCCGCCCACGACGCCCGTCGCGGACATGGCGCCGTTGACGAAGCGAGTGAGGGCGTCGACGGCACCGTGCGCCTGCACCGCACGGTGCACGCTGGTGTTGCCGGGTTCGGCGATGCGGCTCAGCGCCACGCGAGCGGCCCGGTCGGTCGTGGGCAGGCGGGTGCTCATGCCGCCACCTGCCCTTGGCCGCGCAGCCCGAGGGCCACCCCGATGTCCTCTCGGGTCGGCACGGTTCCACCGCGTAGGTCACACAGGGTCCAGGACAACCGCAGACACCGGTCGAAACCACGCAGCGTCAGCCAGCCGCGGTCCAGTGCCTTGTGCAGGTCGACGAGCTGGTTGCGTGGCAGGGCGAACCGTCCCCGACGCAGCACCCGGCCGGGGACCCAGGAGTTGAGGCCGACCCCGAGGTCCGCCCAGCGCTGCTGCTGCTGAGCGCGGGCCTGATCGACCCGAACGGCTACGTCGGCTGAGCTCTCCCCCGGCTCACCGTTCAGGTGGGCCAGGCTGACGGGCGCGACCTGAATCTGGAGGTCGACCCGGTCCATGAGTGGTCCACCGAGCCGGGCGAGATAGGTGCGCAGCTCACGTGGTTGGCACCGACAGTCCAGGCCCTTACCGAAGCCCATGCCGCACGGGCAGGGATTGGCGGCGAGGACGAGCTGGAAGCGGGCTGGGAACGTCACGCTCTCCCGCGCCCGTGCGACGACGACCTGCCCCGACTCGAGAGGCTGTCGTAGCGACTGCAGGACGTCCTTCTTGAACTCCGGGGCCTCGTCGAGGAACAGGACGCCGCGGTCGGCCCGGGACACCGCGCCCGGCCGGATGCTCGCGCCTCCCCCGCCACCGATGATCGCGGCCATCGACGCGCTGTGGTGCGGTGCCTCGAAGGGCGGGGTGACGTCCAGGGCAGCGTCACTGCTCACCTCGCCGAGCACGGACCGCACCGACATGACGCCGAGCGCCTCCTCCCGGGACAGGCGTGGCAGCAGCGTGACGAGGCGTTCGGCGAGCATCGTCTTCCCGGCTCCGGGCGGGCCGACGAGCAGGAGATGGTGCCCACCTGCGGCGGCGATCTCGAGGGCCATCCGGGCAGTGTCCTGACCGACGACATCAGCGAGGTCTCCGTGCTCGCGGGTCGCCACCGGCTCAACACCGGCCGGGTCGACATCCGGGAAGTCCTCCGGGTCGAGCCGCGCATAGGTCTCGATGAGACTGTGGAGGGTGTCGAAGGAATGCACCCGGACCCCGTCGACGAGCAGCGCCTCGCCGGCGTTGGCGCGGGGAACGACGACGTGACCGATGCCGTCACGGGCGGCGGCCAGGACCGACGGCAGCACCCCGAGAACGGGCCGGATCGTCCCGTCCAGCCCCAGCTCACCCAGGTGCGCCACCCGAGCGGTCCGCCGGGAGCTGATGACACCCTGCGCCGCGAGGATCGCGCACGCGATGGGCAGGTCGAAGGAGCTGCCGCGCTTGGGGATCGAGGACGGTGACAGGTTGACAGTGATGCGGTCGTTCCGGATCGGATGGCCGGCAACGATGGCCGCGGCCCGGACCCGGTTCGGCGACTGGGCACAGGCGGCGTCCGGGAGTCCACTGATCGCGAACGCCGGCAGCCCGGAGGCGATGTGCGCCTCGACATTGATCACCGTGCCGACGAGTCCGCTGAGCGCGACCGACACCGTCGATCCCAGCCTCATCCGCCGACACCCCTCAGGTGTCGCAGCCGAACCGGGTGCCCCGGCTGGATGAGTACGCCGACGACGTCGAGCCGGATGTCGGCGGCGACGACATCGGGATGGTCGCGCAGCCACCGGCCGAGGAGACGCCGCAGCCTTGCGACCTTGGCCGGCGTCACCGCCTCGATCGGCTCCCCGAATCCCAGACCGCGCCTGGTCTTGACCTCGATCCCCACGACAGCCCCGTCGGCGGCCTGGGCGACGAGGTCGAGCTCGCCCTCGAGGCAGTGCCAGTTCCGGGCCAGCACCCGGTGGCCGGTCTCCACGAGATATCGGGCCGCAAGCTGCTCGCCGGTGTCCCCCAGGCTCCGACGGTCATCAACGCTGGCTGGTGCTGTCTCCATGACCAGCAGCCAACTCGCTGCAGAGACAGCGTGCGAGGGGCGAGCTCGCGCTGTTGAGGACACGCCCGACGGCGCCCCCAATTGGGGACGAGCGGACCGCGCAGGTCAGAAGCCGGGCTTAGGCACCTCGAGGTCCGGCTGGGCCAGCTCCTCGACGTTGACGTCCTTGAAGGTGACGACCCGGACCTGCTTGGCGAACCGGGCCGGTCGATAGATGTCCCACACCCAGGCGTCGTGCATCGTGACGTCGAAGTAGACCTCGGCGCCCTCGCCGCATACCTGGACGTCGACCGAGTTGCACAGATAGAAGCGCCGCTCGGTCTCGACCACGTGGCTGAACAGCCCCACGACGTCCCGGTACTCGCGATAGAGCGCGAGCTCCATCTCGGTCTCGTACTTCTCGAGGTCCTCCGAGCTCATGGCACTGTCCTATCACGCGCAAGACCCTCAGGCCCCATCTCGACGGCTATCTCGACGCCCGGCCCTGCTGACTCGGCACTCACGGTGCCGGCGACGATGCCCGGCAGGTTCCAGGAGCGGCGGTGGTACTCGCTCGCGCCATGGACCCGCAGCGCCTCGAGGTGCTCCGGAGCGGAGTACCCCTTGTTCCCGTCCCAGCCGTACACCGGCAGGTCCCGGGAGCGCTCGACCACGAGCCGGTCCCGCGCGACCTTGGCCAGGACAGACGCGGCGGCCACGGACGAGCACCGCATGTCGGCCTTGATCATGGTCCGCACCGGCGGGGTCGAGGGGCCGTCCCCGTCCCCTGCGAAGGCGAGCAGTCCGACCTCCTCGGGCTCGGTCAGCCAGTCGTGGTTCCCGTCGAGGATGATGAGGTCGGGGGTGACGTCGAGAAGCGCCAGCGCACGGCGCCCCGCGAGCCGCAGCCCGCCCATGATCCCGACCTCGTCGATCTCGTTAGGGCTCGCGTGGCCGACGCCGAAGGAGACGCACCACCGCTCGATCCGTGGAACCATCCGTTCACGGGCGGCGGCGGTGAGCAGCTTGCTGTCCTTGACCCCCGTCGGCGCGGACCGACAGCCCTCGTCGATGACGACGACACCGACGCTCACCGGGCCTGCCAGGGCGCCGCGCCCGACCTCGTCCATCCCGGCCAGAACGCGGAACCCCTCCCGCTGGAGCAGCCGCTCGGTGCGTAGGGAGGGCTTGCGGGAGGTGACGGAGACGCGGCGGGTGCGAGGTGGCATACGAGATCGGCAGGCTGTGTCAGGGCGCGGGCACGCCCGAGAACACCTCGGAGTGGTTGCTGAGCG
Source organism: Intrasporangiaceae bacterium (assembly GCA_012518475.1). Lineage (GTDB taxonomy): Bacteria > Actinomycetota > Actinomycetes > Actinomycetales > Dermatophilaceae > F2B08. The sequence goes on from JAAYSB010000097.1 coordinate 7,425, forward strand.
TCCCGAGGCGGGTGAACGGCCAGACCGTGACGATCGCCCGGCCGACGACCCGCGAGAGCGGGACCGATCCCTGGATGCCGTCCCCCTCGAGCGGGTGGAAGCGGGAGTCCTGGGAGTCCGAACGGTGGTCGCCCATGACCCAGACCGAGTCCGCGGGCACCTGGATGTCGAAGGCGATGGCGGAGGCGGCATCCCCGGGATAGACGTAGGGCTCCTCGATCGGCGCGCCATTGACGGTGAGCCGGTTGTCGGCATCGCAGCAGACGACGCGGTCGCCGCCGACCCCGATGACGCGCTTGATGAGGTGCTCGTCGCCCGGGTCGGGCAACAGGCCGATGAAAGTCAGCCCCTGCTGGATCCTGCCGAGGACGGAGTCGTCCACCGCCGGCTGAGCGGACGGCGGCAGCCACCCGCCGGGGTCGCGGAAGACGACGATGTCGCCGCGGTTGATCCCTGACGTGGCCTTGTGCACCTTGCTCACCATGACCCGGTCCCCACGCTCGAGCGTCTGCTCCATCGACCCCGACGGGATGTAGAACGCCTGAGCCACCCACGTCTTGACGACGAGCGAGAGGATCATCGCCATGGCGACGATGATGACGACCTCACGCAGCCCATAGAACAGCCCGCGCCAGAACCCACCCGGTTGGGGGTCGGCAGCGGGGGTCACCGGTGGGGCGTCCGTCACTGCGCCGGCTCCTTGTCGTTCGGGAGGTCGATAACCCCGGCAGTATCCCCCATGACGCCGACAGTCCCGTCATCGGATGACGATGGGGTATGCGCCGCGCCCCTCATCGAGAACCCGCCCAGTCGACCGGTGGGCCAGTAGCGCCACCGGACCTCGCCGACGACGTCGTCGGCGCGGAGCATGCCGCCGCCGGGTCTCCCGAGGGCGCTGCGCGAGTCGGCGCTCTCGGCCCGGTTGTCGCCCATGACCCAGAAGCGGTCGGCCGGGATGGTGACGGCGAACGTGGTCTGGTCGGTCGGGCCGGTCGCATACGGCTCGTCGAGCGGTTCCCCGTTACGGATGAGGCGTCCGTCCTCGGTGCAGCAGGAGACCTCGTCACCGGGCACGCCGATGACGCGTTTGACGGCCGACTGGGGCTGGCCGAGCAGGTGCTCCGCGTCGAAGACGATGATGTCGTCGCGCTGAATGCCGGTCGTCTTGAGGACGATCACGCGGTCGCCGTCCTTGAGGCCAGGGGCCATCGAGTCAGCGGTCACGGCGAAGGTCTCGACGACGAGGGCCCGGAGCAGCGCCAGGACAAGCACGGCGACCCCCGTTGCCAGCAGGAGGATCCTGCGGGACGAACGGGGGTCGCCGGTGTGCTGGAGCGAGCTCAGTGTCTTGCCTCGATCTGCTCGACCTGGCTCGGATCGCCGCTGGTCGTTCAGCGAGCGGTCGGGGTCTCGCGCTTCTCCTTGATCTTGGCGGCCTTGCCGCGCAGACCACGGAGGTAGTAGAGCTTGGCGCGGCGGACGTCACCACGGGTGACGACCTCGATCTTGTCGATCGCCGGGGTGTGGAGCGGGAAGGTCCGCTCGACGCCGACACCGAAGGAGATCTTGCGCACGGTGAAGGTCTCGCCGATGCCGCTGCCGTGGCGACGGATCACAACACCCTGGAACACCTGGACACGAGAGCGGGTGCCCTCGATGACCTTCACGTGAACCTTGACGGTGTCACCGGCGCGGAAGTCGGGGATGTCGTCCCGCAGGGACGCCTTGTCGAGCTCATCGAAACGCTGCATGACTGCTTCGCATTCTGCACGTGCCACAGGTCAGGTGCTGGTGGATCTATCGGATTGGGGGTGGACGTCGAGCTGGCCGCGTTCTCGCAGTGCTGAGCAGGAACTCCCCCTGTGGCAGGGGCCAGGTCATCTCAGGTCCAAGGGTCAATCTTGCCAGAGCCGCCGGCGTGGAGGAAATCGGCTGCTCACCGCACCCTTGGCCTTCGCTCAGCCGGAGCGAGGCCGCAGTGTCAGCGGCTCGTCGAGGTGCTCGGTCAGGGCAGCCCGCACGTCATCGCTGAGCGGCCAGGGACGCTTGGTCTCCTGGTCGACGAGCACCATGGTCGCCTCGGTCACGGCGTCCGGCTCCTCGGTGCTCGTATAGATCTCGGTCTCCACCGTGAACGACGAGGACCCGATGTGCCCGATCCAGCAGCAGACCCGATAGCTCGCGCCCGGCTCCCACATGATCTCGGAGCGGAACTCCGCGTGCTGCGCAGCGGCGAGGAGGAAGACGTCGGGCGGCATCGAGGCCAGCAGCCCGAAGCCCTCGTTGCGGGCGCCCTCGACGCCACCGAGGAAGAGCACCCGGGCCTCGTCCGCGATCCGGAGGACCTCGAGGTTGTCGACGTGGTTCGCGGTGTTGAGGTCGCGCAGCCGCATCTGGAACTCGGTCTCGAACATCTGCGTCAGTCCTCCTGTCGCCGCTTGACGAGGTCGACAGCCACCTCGTGGACCTCGCTCTCTCCGGGGATGAGCCGGTAGCCGGCCTTCTTGTACATCCGCTGGTTCGCCGCCCGCCACCGGCCGGTCGTCAGCCAGAACTCGGTGATGTCGTCCGGTGCCTGCGCCTCGATGTGCGCGAGCAGCTGCCGGCCCAGTCCGCGGCCATGCAGGTCGGGGGCGACCATGAGCCGGGCGATGGACCAGCGTTGCGGCTCGCCCGGCTTGCGCTGGGCACGTACCGAGCCGATGAGGCGTCCGTGCGCGCGGAGCACCCAGGTCTGCCAGGTCCGCAGCGCCTCAGCGTGCTGCTCGAGGCTCTCGTCCGGCCCGGCCCACCGGGGCGCGACCTGGGCGACCTCCTCCAGCCAGCAGGCTCGGGTCAGGACGAGCAGCTCGGGCAGGTCGGCCGGCGTCGCCGGTCGCAGCTCGAGGTCGGTGATGTCCATTGCCGTGACAGACGGGTGGACCAGGTCGGGCCGGCGCTCGGCGGTGCGAGCGAGTCGCTGCTCGTGCCGCCACTGTGCGATGGCGGCGTGGTTGCCGGAGAGCAATACCGAAGGCACGTCACGGGTCACCGAGCCGTCGTCCCAGGACGCCGGCTTGGTATAGACGGGGTACTCGAGGAGACCGTCCTCGTGGGACTCCTCGACGAGGCTCTCCGGGTTGCCGACCACCCCGGGAACGAGCCGGCCGACGGCCTCGACCATCGCGAGCACGGCGACCTCTCCCCCGTTGAGCACGTAGTCGCCGAGCGACACGACGTCGACCTGCCAGCCGAGAGTCTCCTGCGCATACGCATACACGCGCTCGTCGATGCCCTCGTAGCGGCCACAGGCGAACGCCAGCCACGGCTCCTGGGCGAGCTCACGCGCCAGCTGCTGGTCGAAGCGTCGTCCGGAGGGACCCGGCACGATGAGCCGGGGGCGTCGCGGATCACCTTCATCCACAAGGGAGTCGAGCGCCTCCTTCCACGGCTGCGGCTTCATGACCATCCCGGCACCGCCACCGAAGGGGGTGTCGTCGACTGTCCGGTGCCGGTCGTGGGTGAAGTCGCGCAGATCGTGGACCCGGACGTCGAGCAGCCCGTCCCGGCGGGCCTTGCCGATGAGCGAGATGTCGAGGGCGCCGAGGTACTCGGGGAAGATCGAGACGACGTCGATCCGCATGGCGCTCTGCGCTGTGCTCTGATCCACCGGCTACTCCCGGGCGAGGTCGAGCAGTCCGGGCGGGGCGTCGACGACGACCCTGCCCCCACCGACGTCGACCACGGGCACGATCGCAGCGACGAAGGGCACGAGGGCCTCGACGCCGTCCGTGAGCCGGATGGCGAGCAGGTCCTGGGCGGCTCCGGTGTGCAGTGCGGTCACCGTGCCGACGGTGGCTCCGTCAGGGTCGACTGCGGTCAGCCCGACGAGCTCGTCCTCATACCAGGCGTTCTCGTCCTCCTCGTCCGCGTCCTCCTCGGCAACCTCGTCGACCGCCAGGTGCAGCGTGGTCCCCCGCAGCGACTCGGCACCCGTCCGGTCCGGGATCTCCTCGAACCGGAGCAGCCAGATCTCCCGGTGCAGACGCGCGGCGGCCAGCGTCAGGGCCTTGGGCACCCCTGTTCCCGGAGCAGCCTCGGTCCCGAAGACGGTTCCCGGGACGAAGCGAGCCTCGGGGTCGTCAGTGTGCACCCGGACAGTGACCTCGCCGCGCAGCCCGTGCGGCTTCCCGATCCTGGCGACGAGCCGGTCTGCTGAACTGCCCTGCATACTCACGGCACTGATCCTCCCTGTGCTGGCCACCGTGCCACAACCTGGCAATTGCCAGGTTGTGGCACGGTCTGGTGGGACGACAA
>JAAYSB010000098.1 GCA_012518475.1 Intrasporangiaceae bacterium
CGATGCCGGGATGCGGATCGAGCCGCCTCCGTCCGCGCCGAGCCCGATGGGCACGATGCCGGCAGCGACGGCCGCGCCACTGCCCCCGGACGATCCGCCCGGCCCGAAGCGCAGGTTCCACGGGTTGCGCGTGATGCCGGTGGCTGCCGACTCGGTGAAGGGACCTTGGCCGAACTCCGGCATCGTCGTCTTGCCGATGATGACGGCACCGGCAGCCCGCAGTCGGCGGATCGCCTCGCTGTCCCGCCCCGCCGGCGTGGAGTTCCCGCGGCCGCCAAGGGTCGTCACCGTGCCGGCGACGTCGAACTCCTCCTTGACAACCACCGGCACTCCGGCGAGGGGACCGTCATGTCCCGGTCCCCCGGTGTCGAGGGCGTCAGCCCCGGCGAGAGCCTCCTCGCGACGGATCACGGTGAACGCGTTGAGGGCCGGGTTGTGCTGCTCAGCCCGATCGATGGCAGCCGCCACCGCCTCTCGTGCGGTGAGCCGGCCCTCCCGGATCGCGGTGACGGTCTCCGTGGCGGTGAGCGGACGCATACGCCTCACTGTAAGCGGGTGGTCCCCCGCCCGCCGCTCCTCAGGTTGTCCAGGCCCGCCAGAGCGCGGCGTACTCGCCGTCCGCGGCCAGGAGCTCGTCGTGGGAGCCGAGCTCGATGATGCGACCCTCGTCGACGACGGCGATCCGGTCGGCGTCGTGGGCGGTGTGCAGCCGGTGCGCGATGGCGACGACGGTGCGGCCGGTGAGCAGCGCGTTCATCGATCCTTCGAGGTGACGGGCTGTCCGCGGGTCGATCAGCGAGGTCGCCTCGTCGAGGACGAGCGTGTGCGGGTCGGCGAGGATGAGCCTGGCCAGGGCGATCTGCTGCGCCTGGGCCGGGGTGAGGACGAGGTTGCCGGCACCGAGGACGGTGTCGAGCCCCTCGGGCAGCGCCTCCACCCACGTCAGGGCATCGACGGTGTGCAGGGCAGTGGCCACTGCCTCGTCGCCGACCTCCTCGCGGGCGAGCTTGACGTTGTCGCGGACGGTGCCGCGGAAGACATGGTGCTCCTGGGTGACGAGCGCGACCTCCCGGCGCAGGACCTCCAGGGGCAGCTCGAGCAGCTCGACGCCGCCGACCTGGACGGTGCCGGTCCGCGGTCCGTGGATGCCGGCGAGCAGTCGGCCGAGGGTCGACTTGCCGGAGCCGGACGGGCCGACGATGGCCAGCCGCTCGCCGGTCCGCAGGGACAGGTCGATGCCGTGCAGGACGTCGTGGCCTTCGCGGTAGGCATACCGCAGGTCGCGGCCCTCGAGGTCGCGCCCGGTGGGCAGCGCCTCACCCGGTGTCCGGTCCGGAGGCACGGCCGCGATACCGAGCAGACGCGTCGTCGAGGCGATGCCGACCTGAAGGGTGTCGATGGTCATGACGAGCCGGTCGAAGGGACCGTAGAACATCTCCATGTAGAGCATCGCCGCCGTCACCTGGCCGAGGCTGACCATGTCCTGGGAGTACGCCCAGCCACCGAGGGCGAGGACGATGACTCGGGGCAGGCTGAAGGCCATGTCCATGCCGGCGAAGAGGATGTTGCGCAGCGACATCGAGTAGCGCTCGGCCTGGGCGGACACGGCGATGTCCTCGGCGGCCTTGGCCCGACGCTGCTCCTCGATCCGCAGCGCCTCGACGGTGCGGGCACCTTCGACGGTCTCGGTGAGCGTGGTGCTGATCGTGCTGTAGGTCCCGCCCTCGGAGACGTAGGCGGCCGGCGCCCGCCGCAGATAGCGGCCGACGTGCGGGATCGCCACGAGCATGAGGACGAACGCGGGAAGGGCGAGGAGCCAGCTGTTGACCGTCATCGCGACGAGTGACAGCACCACGGTGATCGCGCCGATGATGAACTGCGGCACCGCGAAGCGCACACTCTCACTCATCGCGCCGACGTCCCGGGTGACCCGCGTGACGAGGTCGCCGGTGCTCGCGCTCTCGACGCGACCGAGCGGTAGCCGCAGGACATAGCGGATGACGTGCTCGCGAGCAGCAGCAAGAGCACCGTGGCCGAGGATCGCCGCCCACCACTGCGCCAGGAACGTGAAGACCGTCTGACCGACGATGACGGCGACGATGACGAGCGTGAGATTGCGGATCGTGCTGCCCGCGACGTCCCCGCCGGAGGCGACGGTGGCGTCGACGAGCCGCCCTAGGACCATCGGCACCGCGAGGCTGGCAGCGGCCGCAAGCGCGTTGGCGAGGACGACGACGGTCACGAGCAGCTTCCGCTCGCCGAGGAGCCTACGGGCGAAGTCGAGCACGTCCCGCGGCTGGGCCACAGGCAGACCCCGCTCCGGTGAGAGCGAGCGCTCGAGGGTCTCCTCGGCCCGCGCCCGCCGGATCGCGTGCCGACGCCAGAGGGCACGATTGCGCGCCCGCAGCCCGCGGGGCGGGGCAGCAGTCAGCTCCGCCGGCAGTGCGGGGACAGCGGTGCGATCCTCGCGCCAGGTCGTCTCGGAGTCGTGCAGTGCGTAGCCGGTCTGATCAGCGCCGAGCTGGGTCGTCATGCGGTCACCTCGTCCCCGCTGAGGACCTCACCACGAAGAACCACGGATCGGTATGCGTCGCTCCGGCGCACGAGATCGTCGTGGCTGCCGTGGTCGCTCACCTGACCGTCGACGAGGAAGGCAACCTGGTCCGCGTGGTGCAGCAGGAGCGGGGAGACGGACATGATGACCGTGGTCTTCTCCCGGCGGTGCGCCCGGAGCCGCTCGGCGATCCGCGACTCGGTGTGGGCGTCGACGGCCGAGGTGGGCTCGACGAGCACGAGGATGTCCGGGTCGACTGCCAGCGCGCGGGCGAGCACGAGCCGCTGGCGCTGCCCACCGGACAGCCCCCGGCCCCGCTCGTCGAGGCGCCCCTGCCAACCACCGGGGAGGGCGTCATAGACATCCTCGGCGGCGGCTGCGAGCAGGGCCGCCTCTGCCTCCTGCCGGGTGCACCGGCCGTGGGGGTCGATGGCGTCCTGGAGGGTGCCGGCGAAGACGAAGGCGCCGGTGTCGCTCACGAGGATCGTGCGGCGGACTTCGTCGAGGGGAACCTCGGCGAGGTCGACGTCACCGAGGCGGACACCCCACAGCCTGCGGGCGCTCTCGCGGTCCCGCTCCTGGAGTGCCTGGCGAGCCTTCTCGGCGGCAGCACGGGCCCGGGCGGCCGACCGGCCCTTGGCCTCCTCGTCGGCGTCCATCGAGAGCGGGTCGCCCTCACGGGGCAGATAGCGGCCGAGCCGGTCGGCGAGCGCGGCGGAGACATCGGGGTCGGCTGAGACGACGACGGTGAGCTCCCCGGGTCTGACGACGAGACCGGACCAGTCGTCGACAAGGTCGAGGCGGGGCTCGAGGCCGTGCGCGGGCTGCTGCGGCCAGGGCACGTCCTGTCCGAGGACGCTCGCGGTCTTGCGCGCCGAGACGAAGGAGCGGGTCGCCTTCTGGACGAGGAAGAAGAAGGTGCGGATCGGCTGCAGGAGGAAGAGCGCGTAGCCGAGGAAGGTGATGAGCTCGCCGATGAGCAGCCGACCGGCCTGGACCTCGCGGATCCCGAGCCACATGAGGACGACGACGAACATTCCGGAGAGCAGGACGCCGAGGGCCTCGACGAGCGCCTGCCAGCCGCCCGCACGCACCCCGGCGTCGCGGACCCGCTGGGACTGGGTTGCATAGTTCGTGCCGAACGTCTGCTCCCCGCCGATGCCCCGCAGGATCCGCAACCCGGCGACGATGTCGGTCGCCCGTCCGGTCAGCTCGGAGTCGCGGGTGCGCTCGCGGGTCTGGGCATTGCCCATCGGCCGGAGCAAGGGCATCGAGGTGATCACGAGCACCGGTGCGACGAGGAGGATGACGATCCCGAGCTCGGTGTTGATCCGCAGCACGATGACGGCGATGACGACCAGAGCGACGAGCTCGCCGATCGCGCGCGACGTGACCTCGAGGAATCCACCGAACTGGTTGCTGTCGCTGCCTGAGACGGACAACACCTCACCGGTGGGCACGCGTCGGGGCAGGATGTGGCCGAGGCTCGCGCTCTTGTGAGTGACCAGCGAGATCGTGCCGTACAGCGCGACGAGCCAGGACCGCACCGCAGTCGTGTGATAGAGCACCCCGCTGCTCGCGCCGATGACGGTGACGAGGAGGAGGACCGTGACCCAGAAGGTGAGTCGGCCGGAGTCACCGGGAACGATGCCCTCGTCGACGGCCTTGCCGAGCACCCATGGTGCGAGCGCACTCGGCATGACCCACGTCAGGCTCAGTGCGATGCACGCGACGAACAGCCACCCCTGGTGGCGAACGAACCACCACAGCAGCCGACCCGCCGACCGGGTGTCCGGCACGCTGGGGTCACCGGCACCCGCGGACCGGTCGGTCCACGCGGTGACGGGGGGTGGGAAGTCGCGCATAGCCGAATCAGACTACGACTCCGGACCGACACCGCACCAACCGATTTCGCCGGTATGCGCCCCGGCCCGGTTCTCGGCTGCAGGTACGCGACGCATACCCCATCGGCAGCTGCGTCAACCTCGAACCGTTCGCGGACCGTCCTACAGTGGGGTCCATGAGTCGACCCCCCGGCAACGCCGCTCTGGCTCCGTTCGGCACGACGATCTTCAGCGAGATGTCCGCGCTGGCCCTCGAGCACGACGCAGTCAACCTCGGGCAGGGGTTCCCCGATACCGACGGCCCGCGTGAGGTCCTCGAGGCGGCGCGCCAGGCCATCGCCGAGGGGCGCAATCAGTACCCGCCCGGCCCGGGCTATCCCGAGCTGCGCACGGCGATCGCCGAGCACCAGCGCCGGTTCTACGGGATCGAGGTCGATCCGAACTCAGAGGTCTTCGTCACCGTGGGCGCGACCGAGGCGATCTCGGCGACGATGCTCGCCCTCGTCCAGCGCGGCGACGAGGTCGTCATGTTCGAGCCGTACTACGACTCCTATGCCGCCACTGTGGCTCTTGCGGGCGGCGTGCGGCGGACCTCAGTCCTGCGTTTCCCCGACTTCGCCGTAGACGAGGCCTCGCTTCGGGCTGCGTTCTCGGACCGGACCCGACTCGTCCTGCTCAACACCCCGCACAACCCGACGGGCAAGGTCTTCACCCGCGCCGAGCTCGACCTCATCTGCTCTCTCGCGCGCGAGCACGACGCCTGGGTCGTCACCGACGAGGTCTATGAGCACCTCACCTTCGACGACGCCACGCACATCCCGGTCGCCTCACTGCCGGGCATGGCCGAGCGGACACTGACGATCTCCTCGGCCGGGAAGACGTTCTCCACCACGGGCTGGAAGGTCGGCTGGGTGAGCGGTCCTGCCGAGGCGGTCGCCGCCGTCCGCTCGGTCAAGCAGTTCACGACGTTCTCGGCCTCCGGTCCCTTCCAGCTCGCCGTGGCGACGGGGCTGGCTCTGCCTGACGAGGTGTATGCCTCGCTCGCCTCCTCCCTGGCCGGCAAGCGGGACCTGCTGCTGGCCGGGCTCGCGGAGATGGGGATCGCGACAGCGGTCCCCTCCGGGACCTACTTCGTCATCGCCGACGTGGCGTCGCTCGGGGTGACGGATGCGCTTGACTTCGCCCGGACGCTGCCGGAGCGAGCCGGCGTCGCGTGCGTGCCCGTCTCGGCCTTCTGCGACGACGTCGCTGCGGCCCGAGGTCTCGTCCGCCTCGCGTTCTGCAAGGAGGACCACGTCATCGAGGAAGGCCTCGACCGGCTGCGCCGGTTCATCGGCTGAGTATCCACCCGTGCCGCCCGGCCTCGGGTGGATGTGCTGTCCTTGCACACTGGCAGCCTGCCCGGATGGACACCATCCTCTTCCTCGGCTTCGCGCTGGCCTATCTCGCCCTGCTCGTGTGGGGTGTCACGCTCGCGCGGGGGCACGGGTGGTGGACCGCGGCGACCCTGCCCCTCCTGGTCCTCGCCGCACTCGTGTTCGACAACGCGGTCATCGGGCTGGGCCGGTTCATCGGTGACGGGGCGTTCCTCGAGGCGATCAACCTGTCGAGGTTCTGGGTGCACGCGTTCGTCACGCCGGTCCTCGTCGCCTGGGCCCTGCACACGCTGCG
>JAAYSB010000099.1 GCA_012518475.1 Intrasporangiaceae bacterium
CTGGCTATGGCTCACGCTGGGGACGTCTGCACGCGGGCATCGACATCGCCGCCCCGATCGGCACCCCGATCTACTCCGTCTCGAGCGGCACCGTCGTGCGCATCTCGTCGGCGGGCGGTTGTGGCCGGCAGGTCTTCGTCGAGCACTGGGACGGCACGGTCACCCGCTACTGCCACATGCACTACTTCTCGGTGGATGTCGGCCAGGCGGTCAGCCCTGGCCAGCTGCTCGGGGGTTCCGGCAACTCTGGCCGGTCAACCGGACCGCACCTCCACTTCGAGGTCCTCCCCAACGGCCTGGACAGCGCCCCGATCAACCCCTACGGCTGGATGCAGTCCAAGGGGATCGGTATCTGACCGCGCCTACCTCGCGCGCTCACCTTTCTCTCCCACCCGTTCGCGGGTGACTCCACCCTGCGTCCGCGGCATGGCGAAGCTCTCTTCTCGAGCTGCTCCCTAGAGCTTCTCGAGCGGAGCGAACCGCAGCAGGAGCCGCTTCACCCCGGTCTCCGGCCCGAAGTCGACCTCAGCCTGGGCCCGGTCACCCTCTCCGGTCACCGCCGTGACAGTGCCGAGGCCGAACGCGTCATGGGTGACCTTGTCGCCGGCAGTGAGCGACGGCACCGGTCTGGTCCCCCTGGCCCGGACTCCGGGACGGGCCGCGAGCGTCGCGATCGCGGGCTCACCTTGGCGGCGATAACCTCCTCGACCGGTTCCGTGACCTCCGGGTGATCCAGCCGGTCCGGTGCGCTCCCAGTCGAGCAGCTCCTCGGGGATCTCGTCGAGGAACCGCGAAGCCGGTTGATACATGGGTTGCCCGAAGGCCGAGCGGACGACCGCGCGCGAGAGGTGCAACCGCTCCCGGGCTCGCGTGATGCCGACATAGGCGAGGCGTCGCTCCTCCTCGAGCTCCTTGGGCTCGGGCAGGGAGCGTTGGTGCGGGAAGGTGCCGTCCTCGAGTCCGGTGAGGAAGACGACGGGGAACTCCAGACCCTTGGCCGTGTGCAGCGTCATGAGCGTGACGACCCCGTCCTCGGCTCCGTGGGCGTCGTCCGGAATCTCATCGGCGTCGGCGACGAGGGAGACCCGCTCGAGGAAGTCCTCAAGCGAGTATGCCTCGCCCGTCTCAGCGCGGGCCTCGTCGAACTCCCTTGCGACTGAAGCGAGCTCGGCGAGGTTCTCCAGGCGGGACTCGTCCTGGGGGTCACGGCTCTCCCGCAGCTCCTGGAGGTAGCCTGAGCGCTCGAGGATCGCCTCGAGGAGGTCACCGACCCCGGCGTCCTCGTCGGCGTGGACCTCACCGAGGCCCTCGAGCAAGGTCGTGAAGCCCTTGATCGCCGTGATCGACCGGGTGGCGATGCCCGGGGCGTCCTCGGGTCGACCGAGGGCGGCGATGAACGGGATCCGCTCCCGCTCGGCCAGAACGCTGACACACGCTTCGGCGCGGTCCCCGATGCCGCGTTTGGGCACGTTGAGGATGCGGCGCAGGTTGACCGTGTCAGCGGGGTTGGAGATCACCCGCAGGTAGGCGATTGCGTCCTTGACCTCGCGACGCTCATAGAATCGGGTGCCGCCGACGACCTTGTAGGGCAGTCCCACCCGGACGAAGACCTCCTCCAGAGCACGGGACTGGGCGTTGGTCCGATAGAAGACCGCGACGTCCTTCGGCTTGGCGATGCCCTCGTCGGAGAGTCGGTCGATGGTCCGGGCGACGAAGGCTGCCTCGTCGTGCTCGGAGTCGCCGACGTAGCCGATGATCTTCGTCCCGTCACCCGCCTCGGACCACAGGTTCTTCTTGCGGCGATCCGGGTTGCGGGCGATGACGGCATTGGCCGCGGACAGGATCGTCTGGGTGGAGCGGTAGTTCTGCTCGAGGACGATCGTGTGCGCCTGGGGATAGTCCTTCTCGAACTCGACGATGTTGCGGATCGTCGCCCCGCGGAAGGCATAGATGGACTGATCGGCGTCGCCCACGACAACGAGCTCGGCCGGCTCGATCTCGGGCGCCCCGGGGGCGACCGAGGGCGTGGCCCCCGCTCCACCGACAAGCTCGCGGATGAGGACGTACTGGGCGTGGTTGGTGTCCTGGTACTCGTCGACGAGAACGTGCCGGAACCGGCGCCGGTAGTGCTCAGCCACCTCGGGGAAGGCCTGCAGCATATGGACGGTCGTCATGATGAGGTCGTCGAAGTCGAGCGCGTTGGCCGCCCGGAGCCGCTGCTGGTACATCGTGTATGCCTGGGCGAGCAGGTGCTCCCGCTGGGTCGACTTCTCCCCCAGGCCCGAGGCATACGACTCCTCGTCGACGAGCTCGTTCTTGAGGTTGCTCACCTGGTGGCTGAAGGACCGCGGCGGGAACTTCTTCGGATCCAGATCGAGGTCGCGCATGACCATGGCCATGAGCCGGTGGCTGTCGGCGGCGTCATAGATCGAGAATGTCGACTTCAGCCCGACGGTCTTGGCCTCGCGGCGCAGGATCCGCACGCAGGCACTGTGGAAGGTCGAGACCCACATGGCCCGGGCCCGGCCGCCGACGAGCCCCTCGACCCGCTCACGCATCTCGGCCGCAGCCTTGTTCGTGAAGGTGATGGCGAGAATCTGTCCGGGCTGCACCCCCCGCGCCCCGAGCAGGTAGGCGATCCGGCTCGTGAGGACGCGGGTCTTGCCCGACCCGGCCCCGGCCACGATGAGGAGGGGGCCACCCTCGTGGAGCACTGCCTCCCGCTGCGCGGGGTTGAGCCCCTCGAGAAGGGTCTCCGGGTCGACCTGTGGTCGTGCCTGCGGCGTCCCTCGTCCCCCGACCTGTTCGGCCCACGTCGGGACCCCCTGGTCGGTCACCGCAGCCGTACGCGGGTCGCCGGGGGTCTGGTCGGGCTGGAGGCGGGGCGCATCGGGCCCGAAAAGGTCGTCGAAGAGGGTGCTCATGTCATCGACAAGCCTAAGCCGCGCCGCCGACAGCCTCGCACGAACGCCTCATGAGCAGCCGCATGCAGCGCTGGGGGTGACCTCACCACGCTGCGGAACCGTGGTGGAGTCACCCTGTCCCGGGTGGGGAGAGAAAGTCGAGGCGGGTGGGGTGGTCAGGGGGTGAGGCGCTGCTCGATGCGCTCGAGCGTGCGGCTCATGTTCTTGCGCGTCAGCCCCGCGAGCCGGCGCACGACCGGGCGGGCGGGCGGGGCCTCGGTGCTGATGTCCCACGTCTCGCGCACGAGCGTGCTCCCGTCAGGCTGCGGCTCGAGCTCATAGCGCCAGGTCCGGCCCGTTGCGACCAGGCTCAACGGCGCGGGGGCGAGCGTGCGCCAGGCGATCCGGCGGTTCTCCTCGAACTCGGTCACGACGTTCTTCGTCGCGTAGGGCACCCCCCACTTCATGCTCATCCCGAACGAGTCCCCGAGGCCGAGCCGCCGCTCCCCTCGCGTGGACGTGACGCTCTGAAGGGTGCCGGAACCGTCGATCTCGGTGTGCCGCGCCGGGTCGGCGAGGAGGTCGAAGATCGCCTCGGCCGGGGCGGGGATAACGCGCTGGACGGTGACCTGGTTCGGTGTGGGAGTCGATGACGGCATACCCAGGAGCGTATGCGCTGATCGGGTGGGCTGTGCACCCAATCCGAGACGCGTGTTGGTCTGGCGCACTACGACAACCCGGTCACCTGGGTCGTTCCCTGAGTCCGGGCGGAGCAGCCGGCCGACGCCTCCCAGGCTCGACCACTAGCCTGAGGTCCATGGCTGCACGCAAGGGGCAGTTCGGGGAGCCCGTCGTCCTCGACATCGACGGCTTCGACGTGCGCATCTCCAACCCGGACCGGCCCTACTTCTCGGCCCGTGGCGAGACCAAGCTCGACCTCGCTCGGTACTACGAGGCGGTCGGTCCGGGAATCGTCAACGCGCTGCGGGAGCGACCGTGCATGCTGCACCGCTTCCCCGACGGGGTGGACGGTGAGAAGGTCCACCAGAAGCGGATCCCCCGCGGCGCCCCGCCGTGGATCGAGACGGTGCGGCTGCACTTCCCGCGCTACGGGCTGCACGCTGACGAGCTGTGCGTGACCCGTCTCGCGGACGTCGTCTGGGCCGTGCAGATGAGCACGGTCGAGTTCCACCCCTGGAACTCACGTCGGGCCGACATCGAGAAGCCGGACGAGTGGCGGATCGACCTCGATCCGATGCCCGAGGCGTCCTATGCCTCGGTCCGCCGGGCGGCGACGGTGAGCGAGGAGGTCCTCGCCGAGCTCGGCGCGGTCGGCTACCCGAAGACGAGCGGTGGACGCGGACTGCACGTGTATGTGCGGATCGAGCCCGCGCACGGGTTCACCGAGGTCCGCCGGGCGGCCCTGGCCTTCGCGCGAGAGGTGGAGCGACGCATACCCGACGTCGTGACGACCGCCTGGTGGCGCCGTGACCGGGACCCGGCGGCAGTCTTCGTCGACTACAACCAGAACGCCCGGGACCACACGATCGCCGCCGCGTACTCGGTACGCGGGACGCCGGAGGGCCGGGTGTCGGCGCCCTTGAGCTGGACCGAGATCGAGGACGCCGAGCCCGGGGACTTCACGATCGCGACCATGCCCGGCCGGTTCGCGGAGGTCGGCGACCTCATGGCCGACATCGACCGGACCCCGTTCGACATCGCCCCGCTGCTGGAGTGGGCCGACCGGGACGAGGCCGATGGGGCAGAACCGGCACCGGACCCGGACGACCGACCCGAGGACCCCGCAACGTGACCGACAGGGACCGTCTCGCCACGGCGGTGGCGCGGCGGCTGCGACCGTGGGCGAAGCGGTCGCACGCGTCCAGCACGGTCCTCGCACTCCTCGGCTACCTCGCCTCGATGAGCCCGTCCCTGCTCCCTCGGACCTGGCTCATCCAGGGGGCGATCGCGGGCGTCTGCGCGGCCGGCGGCTATGCGCTCGGTCGGCTCCTCGAGATCGTGTTCGGGGCACTGGCACGGTGGGCCGAGATCGAGGTGACCATGTCGGACACCGCTCGTCGACTCCTCGTCTGGGGCTGGCCGACCCTCGTCCTCATCGTCCTGCTCGCCACCCCGAGCTTTATGCTCCGGGCCCACCAGCGCACTGCCGAGATCGTCGGGACACGCGCGCCGACAGGTCTCGACCTGCTCCTCGGATCCGTGTTCGCCGTCGTTGTCTTCGCAGTCATCCTCGGCATCTGGCACGGGGTTGCAGCACTCATCGAACGCACCTCGGCCGTGCTCAACCGTGCTCTGCCGCAGTGGATCTCGCGAGCGCTGGCCGCTGTCGTGGTGCTCGTGGCCCTCTCCGGCGCCACCGAACGGTTCGTC
Organism: Intrasporangiaceae bacterium; assembly: GCA_012518475.1. GTDB lineage: Bacteria > Actinomycetota > Actinomycetes > Actinomycetales > Dermatophilaceae > F2B08. The sequence continues at coordinate 5,295 of JAAYSB010000099.1, forward strand.
ATCACCCCGTTCGTCGAACGGGCGGTGAGCGCGGCGAGCACCGTCAACGCCGGCGCGCTCACCGACCCGCCTCCCCAGAGCCCGCTCCGTTCCGGCAGCACAGCCTCGGCCGAGCGCTGGGAGACCCTCGGATTCGAGGGCCGCTCCTTCGTGGCAGCAGGGCCGTCGCAGGAGGAGATCGCCGCAGTGACGGGCGAGCCCGCCGAGGAGCCGATCCGGGTGTATGCGGGACTCACCGGCGGCCGCGACATCGAGACCGCTGCCGCTGCGGTCGTTGCCGAGCTGGAGCGCACCGGGGCCTTCGAGCGGGAGGCGATCCTCGTCGTCACGACGACAGGGACCGGGTGGGTCAACGAGTGGGTCCCGTCCTCGTTCGAGTTCCTCCTCGGCGGTGACTCCGCTGTCGCGGCGATGCAGTACTCCACCCTGCCCTCCCCCATCGCGTTCCTGCAGAGCGCGGCGCTCCCGCCGGAGGCCGGCACGGCCCTCATCACGGCGGTCCGCACCGCGATCGACGCCCGTCCGGACAACAGCCGACCCCGGATGTTCCTGTCCGGGGAGTCGCTCGGCGCGTACGGAGCGAACGCGGACTTCGACTCGCTCGACGACATGCTCGACACCGTCGACGGCGCGCTGTTCACCGGCACCCCCGGCTTCACCCCACTGCTCCGCGAGATCACCGACTCCCGCGTCCAGAGCTCGACGGAGGTGTTGCCCGTCGTCGACAACGGCGCCCACGTCCGCTTCGCCTCCGACGCAGCCGAGCTCGTGGCCGACCAGTTCGGCCGCGCCCTCGGACCCTGGGGCTATCCACGGGTGGTCTATCTTCAGCACCGCTCCGACCCGGTTGTGTGGTGGAGTCCCGAGCTGCTCATCAGGTCCCCGGACTGGCTCAACGAGACCCGGCAGGGATCTCCTGCCGAGCAGATGTCGTGGGCGCCGTTCGTCACGTTCTGGCAGGTGACGGCAGACCTCGGGTGGGCGAACACGGCCCCGCCGGGTGAAGGGCACCGCTATGGCCACGAGGTCGTGCCCGCCATGGCCGCGATCCTCGGTGATGAAGCGCTCGACGACTACTCGGTGATCCAGGACCACATCGCCGACAAGGACCGGTTCGCCCAGCAGCAACCCTGACCGGACTCACGCACAATGGGGGTATGACCGCACGCGCCTTAGTCGTCACTGCCCACGGGGACCGCAGCGTCCTTGCCCTTGAGCCGCGGGAGGTCCCCACGGCCGGGCCCGGACAGGCCGTCGTCGCCGTCGAGGCGGTCGGCATCAACTTCATCGACGTCTACCAGCGCGAAGGGGTGTATCCCACCAGTCCGCCCTTCGTCCTCGGGTCCGAGGGTGCCGGAGCGGTCATCGAGGTCGGACCCGGAGTCACCGAGGTCGCCGTGGGTGACCGGGTCGCCTGGGCCATGGTCGTGGGCACCGCCGCGAGCCACGCTGTCCTGCCTGTCGACAAGCTCGTGCCGGTCCCTGACGCGGTGAGCTCCGAGTCGGCGGCTGCGGCGATGCTGCAGGGCATGACGGCGCACTACCTCGCCAACGACACCTATCCCGTCCAGCCCGGGGACTGGGCCCTGGTGCACGCGGCGGCCGGCGGGGTCGGACAGCTGCTGACCCAGATGGTCGTCGCCCGCGGTGGTCGGGTCATCGCCACGGCCGGCACGGCTGCCAAGTGCGAGATCGCCCGCAGCCGGGGGGCCGAGGTGGCCATCGACTACAGCGAGGTCGAGGATCTGGCGGCGACGGTCAAGGAGGCAGCCGGCCGAGGTGTGGACGTCGTCTATGACGGGGTGGGGGCATCGACCTTCGACGCCTCCCTCGCCTCGCTTCGGCCTCGTGGTCTCCTCGCGCTCTACGGTGCCGCGAGCGGACCGGTGCCGCCGTTCGACCTCCAGCGCCTCAACTCCGGCGGTTCGCTCTTCGTCACCCGGCCCAGCCTCGCGCACTATCTGCTCTCCCGTGAGGAGCTGGTCCATCGCGCCTCCGAGGTTCTCGGGGCCGTTGCCGATGGATCACTCCACCTCGAGATCGGCGGCCGCTGGTCCCTCGACGACGCCGCGGACGCCTACGAGGCGCTCGAGTCCCGTGCGTCCACCGGCAAGCTGCTCCTGATCGCCTGAGCCGTTCCACATCCTGGCAATTGCCAGGTTATGGCACGGCACACGACGGAGGCGGCCGCCGGAGACTCTCCGACGGCCGCCTCTGCGGTATGCGTGAACTGGGTTCAGCTGTAGTTGACCCAGAGCGCGGCGACGAGCACGTTGAGCACGCCGAGGGCACCGGCGGCGTCGACGAGGGTCGTGCGCAGGTCGCCCTTCTTGGCCTTCGCAGCGGCGATCTCGGCGGCAGCGACCGCCCCGAGCGCGACGAGGAGCTTGACGCCGATCTTCATGTGGTTCGGCTCGTAGAGGTCGGCCATCTCGACGACACCGACGAGGAGGAGGCCGGTGATGAGCTGGATCCGGGCCCCCCAGACGACGAGCGAGAGCGTGCTCGCACCGAAGCGCATGGCGAGCCAGCCGCCGATGAGTGCGGCGAGGCCGATGAAGTGCGTGACGAGGATGAGGTTCTTGAGGAAGGCCATACCCGTCAGGCTAGCCGAGGCGTGACATGTCCCCTAACCGGGGGAGACGCCCAGCGACGCACCTGACACGCTCAGATGAGGCGGCGCCCCATCGCCCAGGCGGTGAGCTCGTGCCGGGAGGAGAGCTGGAGCTTGCGGAGCACGGAGGAGACGTGGGTCTCGACGGTCTTGACCGAGATGAACAGCTCCTTGGCGACCTCCTTGTACTGATAGCCGCGCGCGATGAGCCGCATGACCTCCCGCTCCCGGGCCGAGAGCCGGTCGAGCTCCTCGTCGACCTCCGCGATCTCACCGGAGGCGACACCGAACGCGTCGAGGACGAATCCGGCAAGCCGTGGGCTGAAGACGGCGTCCCCGTCGGCGACCCGCTTGATCGCCGTCGCCAGGTCCGTTGCGCTGATCGTCTTCGTCACATACCCGCGCGCGCCGGCCCGGATGACCGCGATGACGTCCTCCGCGGCGTCGGACACGGACAGCGCGAGGAACCGGACGGGCGAACCGGCTGCCGTCTCGACCCCGGCGCAGCCGTGGATGACGTCGACACCGCCCTTGCCCGTTCCGCCTGGGAGGTGGACATCGAGGAGGACGACATCGGGCTCGGTGCGGCGGATCGCGGCCACGGCGTCCTCGACGGTGGCACCCTCGCCGACGAACTCGATGACACCGGGCGCCGCCTCGAGCAGCTCGGTGCGGACCCCGGTCCGGAACATGTGGTGGTCGTCGACGACGACAACGCGGACGGTCATGGTTGAGCGGCTCCTTGGTCGGGGATCGGCATCGCAGGTTCAGGTATGCGGTGCGTACCGCCGCCGTACCCGTCGCCGGACTCGGCGGCAGCGGTGTCGACATCGTGCGGCATGGACAGGATGATCTCGGTCCCCGGGTCCCGTCGGCGCACCTCGGCGGTGCCGCCATGACGGCGCATCCGGCCGATGATCGACTCCTTGACACCGAGTCGGTCCTCCGGGACGGCCCCGGGGTCGAAGCCGGCGCCGTGATCGCGGACGAAGGCCTCGACGGCCTCCGGGCCGATCTCGACATACGCGCTGACCGGTGGGGACCCGTGCCGGACGGCGTTGAGGAGGGCCTCGCGTAGGGCGCGGGTGATCGTGCGGCCCCCGGCGTCAAGCGGGCGGTCGCCGGTGATCACCGCGTCGACGGGGACGCCGTGCAGGTCCTCCACCTCGGCGGCGACAGCGGCAACGGCAGCAGCCAGTGTCTGGGACGGGTCGTCGTCGGAGCCGTACAGCCAGCCGCGCAGCTCGCGCTCCTGCTTGCGGGCGAGCTGGGTGACGTACGCGGGGTCGTCGGCTCCGCGCTGGATGAGAGCGAGGGTCTGCAGGACCCCGTCGTGGAGGTGGGCGGCGATGTCGGCGCGGGCCGACTCACGGACCCGGGCGTCCTGCTCGCGGCGGAAGTCGGTCCAGAACCTGACCGCGAACGGAAGGAGGATCAGGGCGGCACCGATGAGGATGCTCAGGGTCGCCAGAGCGACGTCCCAGGCCTCCGAGAACGACTGCCCCCGCGTGGACAGAGCAAGCAGGCCGAGGATGACGACCGTCAGCCCCATTCCGAGCCGAGCCATGCCGAAGCCGCTCCATCCGGTCACGCCCGCCCAGCGGGCCCGCTGGCTCGCATCGAGCTGCGCCCACGCCACGACCGCACCGATGGCTATGAGGAGGACCGGCAGCAGGAGGCCGGAGCGCACGTCGCGGCCGGTCGTCTGGAGGAGCGTCACGGCGCCAGCAAGGGTCACCAGGACACCGATGGCGAGGAGCACGACCCCACGCGGGATCGCGCCGGAATGCGGCCGTGCAGACGCCGCGGGCTGGGGGCGGGCCGGGTCGACCGTCGCGCTCGGCTCGTCGACCGGGGTGACCGCCCAGAGGAACAGGTAGGCGACGATCCCCGCTCCGGACGCGAAGCCCAGGAAGACGAAGGCAAGACGGACATACATGACGTCGATGCCGATGTGGTCGGCTACCGCACGACAGACCCCGGCGAGCAGACGTCCCTGGGTGGGACGGCTCAGCCGGGGCGGGGCTGGGGTGCTGGTGGCCATGACCTCATCCTGACGCATTGCGGCGACCGAGGACAGCGCGCACCGACCGGACCAGGGGTGCGCTCAGGGAGGGGTCAGGGCCGACCCTCATGGCAGCAGCCGGCCGGCCCGGACACGATGGACTTATGACGAACACCCAGCCCCACGACTCCGCGACCCCCGGCGCCGGCCCGGCCGCCACTCCCCCTCCGAGCGACGAGACCCCGCACCAGCAGAGCCCGGGCCTCGGCGGGTGGTTCGAGCAGATCCGCGGCCTCGGAGTCCACCGCAGCCGCGACAACTGGATCGCCGGCGTGTGCAGTGGGCTGGCCCGGCGGTTCAACATCGACCCGGCCATCATCAGGGCCGCCGCGATCGTCCTCCTCATCTTCGGAATCGGGTTCCTCCTCTACCTCATCGCCTGGGCACTGCTGCCGGACGAGGACGGATCGATCATCGCCGAGCGGGCCATCCGCGACGGTGACGGCTGGGGCATCTTCCTCCTCGTCGTCATCGCGATCAGCGTCGTCGGGACCTGGGCGGGCAACAACAGCGCGTGGGCATTCCCGGTCCTGGTCGGCGGCGGGGCCGTCGGCCTCTGGTATGTCCTGCGCAACCGCTCGACGTCATCCGCAGGCGGCGGCCCGAGCCAGCACCCACCCTCCGCCGCACCCACGGCACCTGCGGCCGCACCCCCGTCGGCCGGTCCGTACTCGACTCCGTATCCCGCCACCCCGCAGCAGGCCTGGCAGACCGGCACCGCGTCCTCGGTCGGCTACGAGCCTCCGGCGAATCGCGAAGAGCAGGCCGGCCACGCGCACCAGAGCACGCAGGATGCCGGGAGCGGCGCATACGACCGACCCAAGGCTCCCCGCGCAGGACTCGCCGGGCTCCTGCTCGTCCTCGGCGCGATCATCATCGGCGCGGGTGTCGGCATCCAGCTGGCGCACAACGTCGGCATCTCGGCGACTCTCGGCGGCCTCTTCGGTGCCACCGGCCTGGCCGGACTGGCCACCGTCATCCTCGGCCTCCTCGGTCGGCGCTCCTTCCTCGCCAGCCTGGCCTCGATCGCCCTGGCGTTCTCCCTCGTCGCGACCTGGGGCGTCGGCAACGTGCCGACCCAAGGGTTCGGCGATCAGACCTGGCGACCGACCGTGGCGACCGAGCAGTCGAGCTACACGTGGAGCATGGGCAGCGCGACCCTGGACCTGCGTGAGCTGACCGAGGCCCGGGAACAGACCGAGATCAGCGCCAGCGTCAGCTTCGGCGAGCTCGTCGTCTATGTCCCCGAGGGCATCACGACCCGGATCAACGCCTCGACACAGTTCGGCCACATCGCCGTCGACGGATTGGACAACGCCTCCATCCGGGAGGCGAACGGTGGGACCGAGGTGTCCCGGACCTATGTCTTCGGCGAGGGCGAGCCTCAGTTGACCGTCAACGCACAGTCGCGCTTCGGCAGCCTCAGGATCCTCACGACCACCGACCCGACGTCCTCGAACTGACCTGTCGGACAAGGAGACGAATCATGTACGACTCACCCGCCCCCCGCCGCGGCATTGCCTGGGGTACCGTCACCGCAGGGACTCTTGCGCTGCTGACAGTCGCCGCGATCGTCCTCGTCGAGGGCGCCGGCGTCCGCATCCCGTTCCGCACCGCCGGCCCGGGCGCGATCATCGTCGTGGGAGTTCTCATCCTGCTCGCCGGCCTCGCCCTCGTCCTCCGGTCCAGCGCCCGCGCCAGGCGGGCAGCCGCAGCAGCACCCAGGGTCCAGGGTGCCCCCGTCCCGGCGCCTCTTGACGCGACGCAGACCCCTGTGCTGGGTGCGCGGTACGACGACCCGAGTCCGCTCGATGTGACGCAGCAGGTGCACGATGCCGGGCTCAGTCCTGAGCCTGCTGCCCACACCCAGTCCCTCCCGGTTCCGACGACTGAGCTTTCAGCCGTCCCCGAGGAGACCACCGAGATTCCCGCGGAGCAGGGGTCCGCGGGCGACCCGCCGCGCAGGGGACACGACGGCGGGAGCGAGGCTCAGTCCAGCCACTGAGCGAGCGCCGGAGCGAGGCTCGAGGTCACAGGGACCGACTCGAGCCTCGTTCTCGGTACCCAGGCGGCCGAAGCCGTCGAGCCATCCACATCGTGCACGACGGGATCGGAGGGAGCGGGACAGTGCCCGCGATAGTAGAGCCGGACCGCCTGGAAGTCCTCGACCCGACCGCCCGGCGAGCGACCGATCCAGTGCGACGTCAGCACGCCGAGGAACTCCACGTCGGTGATGGTCTGGTCGGTCTCCTCCCACACCTCCCGGTGCAGCGCCTCCAGCGCCGACTCCCCGGGGTCGATTCCCCCGCCCGGGAGCGTCCACTCCCCCGGGACCCACGTCTTCTCGGACAGCTCGGTGAGCAGCAGACCGCGTGCGGTCTCGACGATCGCATACACCGCAACCCGTTGATACGGCGTCGCGCTCGCGACCTCCGCGGCGGTCAGGCCGTCCTCGACACGCACCTTCTCGTCGGCGACAGGAGCTGCCGATGGGGTATGCGTGACGTCCAGGACGATCGTCAGCGTCGCCCCCTCCTGCCGCACCTCGCGACCGTCGGTGACGGACCACCCGCGTCGGGCCAGCTCTGCTCCCGGATCGGCCCCGTGGGCCAGGACCAGGCTCGCAACGACAGTCCCCGCCTCGTCGACGGCCTCGACGTGGACTGTCCAGTGACTGATCCGCTGGGCGGCGGCCCTCTGTTCGTCGCTCATCGGGGGTCTCCGTGAAGGGTCTCCGCCAGTCGCTGGGCCAGCACCGACCAGTCCCACTCCTGCTCGACCCACTCCTGTCCGCGCTGCCCCATGGCCCGGGCACGGTCGCGATCGGTGAGCAGCTCGACGAGACGATCACTGAGCGCGGCGACGTCACGGCCGGGGACGACATACCCCGTCTCGCCGTCCAGGACCGCGTCCGGCGCTCCGCCGGAGTCACCGGCGATGACCGGGAGCCCAGCGGCGGAGGCCTCGAGGTAGACGATGCCGAGGCCCTCGACGTCGAGGCCCCGGCGGCGGGTGCGGCACGGCATCGCGAAGACGTCACCGCTGCGGTAGTAGGAGGGGAGATCCTCGCTCGGCACGTTACCCACGAACACGACGCTGTCCGCGACACCCTCGCTCCTCGCGAGGCGCCGCAGGTCGGACTCGTAGGGGCCACCCCCGACGAGGAGCAGCGTCGCGTCGGGAACGGCTGCCCGCACCTGCGGCCAGGCGCGGATGAGAGTGTCCTGGCCCTTGCGGCGGACGAGCCGCGAGACGCACACGACGACGGGCCTTCCCGCAAGGCCCAGCTCGTCCCGGAAGTCGCCGGCCTGCGGCCCGGGGCGGAAGGCAGCGGCGTCCACACCCGGGGCGAGTCGGGTCATCCCGGCAGCCGCCTCCGGGGAGAGGACGGGAGCGAGCCGCTCCCGCGTGTACTCCCCCAGATAGGTGACGACATCGACCGTGTCCCCGATCCTCCTCAGGAGGGACCGAGCCCCCGGCAGAGCCGCCCAGCCGGCCTCGTGCCCGTGTGTGATGGCGACGATGCGCCTGGCCCCGGCCTCCCGCAGGGCTGGGGCCATGAGTCCGAGCGGAGCCGCAGCCCCGAAGACGACCCGGTCGCAGCCGTGCTCGCGCAGCGCGGCGACCGCGCGGCGGGTGACCGTGGGGACCGGCAGCATGAGCGACGTCGGGTGCCGCAGCACGCGATACGGCTGCTCCGCGTCGAACTCCTCGGCACCCTCCCACCTCGGGGCATAGACGACCGTCTCCTCGGGCGGGAGAAGGCCGGCCAGACCGTGGACGAACGACTGGATGCCACCGGCCCGGGGTGGGAAGTCGTTGGTCACGATCAGGGTGCCACTCACTCGGCCGAGTCTAGGTTCCGGTACTTCGCCACGACACACGGCAGGGTGGCGCGGACGCGCCGAGCGGCGCATACCCATCGGATGCGCAAGGATGGGGTGCGATGAGCAAGCCCACGGAACCTGCAGGACTTCCGCGCCCCACCGTGGGCTCGGTCCTTCGGCTGCTCGCGGGAGTGGGTGGGGCCGCCCTCCTCCTCGGGTGGGTCCTGCCGACCGTGACCAAGACGTCGTGGGGCGAGATCCTCACCGTCCTCGGGGGTGTGCCGGCTCCAGCGCTGTGGGGGTGCTTCGCGCTGACACTGGCCTTCCTCTCCAGCTATGCGGTCGTCCTGCGCGCGTCGCTACCCGGTCTGAGCATTCCGCGGGCCCTCGTCGTCAACACGGCCGGCACGGCGATCTCCAAGCTCTTCCCCGGCGGCGGAGCCGTCGGACTGGCGGCCACGTTCCTCATCTGCCGCACGTGGGGATTCCCGCTCCGGGCGATCTCCACCTCGGCCGTGGTCACGCTCGTGTGGAACATGCTGACCCGCGCCGCCCTCCCCGTCCTCGCCATCGGCCTGCTCGCGATGAGCGACCTGTACCTGCCCGGTGTTCTCCGGCAGGCGGCCTGGGGCGCTGCCGTGACGGGTGTCATCATGCTGGCGCTCTTCGTCGGGATCATCGCCTCTGCCCGGGTCGCCGACAGGGTCGGCCGTGCGGCCGACACCGTCTTGGGCCGCTGGCTCAAGCGGCCGGGACGAGCCCGCGCCGCCATGACGGACACCAGGACCCAGATCATCGAGCGGGTGCAGAAGGCCTGGCACTGGCTCACCCTCGGCATGATCGCCTTCTTCGTGGCCCAGCTCGGGATCTTCCTCATCGCCCTCGACGTCACGGGTGTGACGATGGCCTTCGCGGCGACCTTCGCCGCCTTCGCCATCGGCCGGCTGCTCACCGCTGTCGGAATCACGCCGGGCGGCATCGGCATCACCGAGACCGGCACGGCGGCCGCACTCGTGGCCTTCGGGGCGAACGCCGCAGAGGCCGGCGCCGCGGTCGTGCTCATGTCGATCTTCACGAACCTCATCGAGCTCCCGCTCGGTGTGCTCGCGTGGATCTACTGGACCCTGGACCGTCGCAGGAACGGACCCATCCCCATCGAGCACGCCACGGCCGGGAAGGTCACGTCACATGACCTGGCCGCGGACGGCCACCACGGCTCACCCTCGTCGTCCCCCCCGCGCGGAGAGGCCGCCGACGACACCGCCGAGCCACCGCATACCTCCCCCCGGGAGTAGCACCCGCCAGCGCGCCCACCCCTGCCCGCGGGTGAAGGTCTCAGACGACGCACCTGTGCCGCCGCATACCTCCCCCCGGGAGTAGCACCC
>JAAYSB010000100.1 GCA_012518475.1 Intrasporangiaceae bacterium
CCACATCCGCCCCGGCCGGGTGAAGTCATCGCTCGGACCGGTGTAGTAGATCCCACCGGTCTGAGTGGGAGCGATCATGCACTCGATGCGGCGCACCGGCTCAGGGATGTCGAAGTGGACGTCGGCGAACTCAGCGATGACCTGATCGGCCTTTCCCTGCATCCATGCCTGGAGCGCGTCGGTGCCGTGCAGCTGGTAGCGCGGGTCGGCGTCCAGGATGGCAATCGCCTCCTTGACGGACGCACCGGGCTTGATCCGCTGTGCAGTGGCCTCCATCTCGGCGACGATCCGAGCCAGCTCCTCCTGGCCCCACGCATACGTCTCCTCGAGGTCGATGGTGGCACCGAGGAAGTTGCGCGAGTGCAGTGCATAGCGCTCGCGGCCGACAGCGTCAGCCTGCGGCGCGAACGGGAGGATCCGCTCACGGAGCATCTCGCCGAGGTCACGGTAGGCGACGGCTGCCTTCTCCACCCCGTCTCTGAGGGACTCTTCGACCGGGGCGGAGAGGTCGCCCTCGGCGGTGCGCGCCCGTCCGAGCAGACCGGCGAAGTAGCCGTCCTCCGCCACCAGGTCGGCACATTGCTGGATGCACGCCTCGACCTGGCGCTGGGCGGCGACATGCCCGCGGGCCGCGGAGTCCTCGAGGGACTCCTGCCACGTGGTGAGCGCCCCCGGAACCGCTGCCATTCGGCGGGCGATCGTGGCCCAGTCGTCGTCGGTTGCCATCGGCATGAGGTCGAAGACGTCGCGGAACAGCTGGAGAGGAGAGGCGATGACATTGAGGGTCCGCTGCTCTTCTCCTGACGCATGGAGCTCGACATACAGTCCGAGCCGCTCCCGCATCGCCGCGATGGTCACCTCATCCACGGAGTCGGCCGGATCGACATCATCGAGCTTCGCGAGGGTCTCGCGGTGCAAAGAGACCTGAGCCTCGAGGCCGGCCGGTGAGACGTCGTCGAGCTCGTCCTGCCGGGTGGGGATCCCGAGGTACGTCGCCATCGTGGGACTGAGCTCCACGGCCGCGTTGAAGTAGTCGTTCGCGATGTCGTCGACCGCGGAGGTCGGCCGGCTGTTAGCAGTGGTCACGCGGGCACGCTACAACACTGAGGTGAACACCTGACGAACCTCCGCCCCCTCTTCCCGATGGTGCTGCCGGAGCCCGATGGAGGCTGGTCGGTCCTCCCGCGGCCGCGCAGTCAGCTGCTCGCGCCGGGCTCGATCGAGTTCGCGCCCATGAACTCCGACATCGTGACGTGACCCTCCGCACTCACTCCGTCGCGCCGTAGGACCGAGCGCACTGTCTCCGCGATGATCTGTGCGTCGAGGCGGAGGCTGCGGCGGTCGACGTACTCGACGTCGAGCTCGAACTTGTCCTCCCAGCTGAGCGAGTTCCGCCCCCGCGCCTGGGCCAGGCCGGTGATCCCAGGACGGACCTCGTGCCGGCGCGCCTGGCGAGCCGTATAGAGCGGCAGGTACTGCATGAGCAGCGGCCGGGGCCCGACGAGGCTCATGTCTCCCTTGAGGACGTTCCACAGTGTCGGCAGCTCGTCGAGGCTTGTCGAGCGAAGGATCTGACCGACTCGCGTCAGCCGCTCCGCGTCGGTCTGGTGGGTCGGACTCGGCGTGAGCATGGTGCGGAACTTGACCAGCTCGAACGGTCGGCCGTCCTTGCCCGGCCGCTCCTGGCGGAAGAGCACGGGGGAACCGTGCGCCTTCCAGACGACGGCCGCCGTCAGGGCCTGGACCGGAGCAGAGACCACCAGACCTACCGCGCTGACGACGACGTCGATGCCTCTCTTGAAGCGGTCGTAGCGCCGGATCCTCGCGCGATGGGATCGTCCACGAGCCATCTCCATGAGGTCCCGTCCATTCGTGCCGATCTGGTCCCTCCATCGTATCGGGCGACGCGCGCCGGATCCCTCCCACGGGCACGTCCTTCCTGGTCAACGTAGGCTCTCCCCGTGCCCGCCCCTCAGGTCCGTTCCGTCAACATCGGCTCGTTCACTGCACAGGCAGGCCGTTGGGGACCGGTTCGGACCGGGATCGTCAAGACTCCCGTGGACGTGGTCGAGGTGACGGATCCCGTGGTGCGCAAGGGCGCCGTCCCCGGAGTGGTCGGTGACGTCATCGCCTCCAAGGAGCATCACGGCGGACGGTTCCAAGCGGTGTATGCGGTGGCCCGGGAGGAGCTCGACCGGTGGGCCGACGAGATCGGCCGTGACCTGCCGGACGGCGCGTTCGGCGAGAACCTCACGACCACCGGACTCGATGTCGACGGCTCGGTCCTGGGGTCACGCTGGCGGGTCGGGACGGCAGTCCTCGAGGTGTGCGGTCCACGGGTGCCGTGCCAGAAGTTCGCCCGGCACATGGCGGTTCCCCGTTGGGTGCGGCGGTTCTCCGAGCGGGGCCGGACCGGCGCCTACCTCATGGTCGTTGAGCCGGGGCAGATCCGGCCCGGCGACCGGATCGAGGTGACGGACGTCCCTGACCACGGCGTGACCGTCCCGGAGCTGTTCGCTGCGATCGGCGGGGATGCCGGCGCCCGTGATCGGGTGCTGGCCGCGGGGTGCGTCAACGACCCGGTCGCGCGGGAGGAGCTGGCCCGCCGCCAGGCTCGGTAGGGTCGGCGTGTGACCACACCGATCCGACTCGTCCTCGCCTCCGCCTCACCCGCACGACGCGCTCTGCTGCGCCAGGCGGGCATCGAGCCGACGATCTGTGTCAGCGACGTCGACGAGGCGGCCGTGGAGGCCGCGGCCCGGGAGGCCTACGGGGACCTGGGCCCCGGCGACGTGGCGCTCCTGCTCGCCCGCGCCAAGGCCGAGGCGGTTGCCGACGAGCTCGACGGGGACCAGGTCGTCATCGGCTGTGACTCGGTCCTCGAGGTGGACGGGGCCGTCTACGGCAAGCCGGCCTCGGCGGAGGAGGCCATCTCTCGCTGGCGGCTCATGCGCGGCGGCTCCGGCATCCTGCACACAGGTCACTGGCTCGTCGACGACCGCTCGGCGGAATCGGGTGGCTCAGGGGGCACGCTCGGGGCGACGGCTGAGACCGTGGTCCACTTCGCCGACCTCGACGACGAGGAGATCGACGGCTACGTCGCGAGCGGAGAGCCGCTGCGGGTGGCCGGGGCGTTCACGATCGACGGACTGGGTGCACCGTTCATCGCCAGGATCGAGGGCGATCACACGAACGTCGTCGGCCTGTCACTGCCGCTACTGCGACAGCTCCTCAGGGAGATCGGCGTCGGCTGGTACGACCTCATCTCGAGCTGATCCGGGCTCGCGGGTGGAGTCCGGGCTGCCAGAGCCGCCTGAAGTCCACCCACGAGACCCGAGCCCGGTTCGTGGGTGGAGTCCGGGCCGTCAGAGCCTCCTGAAGTCCACCCACCAGGCGCGCCGCTGACTCGTGGGTGGAGTCCGGGCTGCCAGAGCCGCCTGAGCTCACCCGCCAGGAGATGTCGCTGAGTCACCGTACGACGCATCGACCTAGTGCGCTCAACTGCTGCCGTCCTGCTGACACCACACGCAGGCTGGCTCAGCGAGAGGACGCAGTGAGGTCGCCATAGACCGAGCGGGCCTTTGTCAGCGCAGCGACGTAGCCCGCCCGCTCGACCCGGTCACCGTCGTCGCTTCCGACGGCAAGCACGCCGCGCACGGAGGCCAGCGACGAATAGCCCTTGCGGTCCATCCACGCCTCCAGTCCGGCGAGCAGCTCACCGGCATAGCCGGGACCGTGCCGGAGGAGCGCGGATGCCGTCATGACGACGTCGGCGCCCGCAAGGAGGTATGCGGCCACGTCGCCGGCGTCCTCCACACCGGTGGTCGCCGCGAGGCTGGTACTCCCGAGACGCTTGTGCAGCAACGCGATCCACGTCCGGGCGAGCCGAGACTCCTCCCGCGTCGAGAGCGTCGGCGACGGCTCGACCTGGAGGGTCTCGACGTCGACGTCAGGCTGCACGAACCGGTTGAAGAGCACGAGGCCGGCCGCCCCCTCGTCGGCGATGGCCCGGGCCATCGCTGCCGTGGAGGAGAAGAACGGGCTGAGCTTGACGGCGACGGGGACGGAGACGGCGGCGACGACGTCCCGGACGATGTCGAGATGGCGCTCCTCGACCTCGGCGCCGGTGATGGAGGTCCGGCCGGGCACCGCATACACGTTGAGCTCGACGGCGCTGGCGCCCGCGCTCTCCATCGAGCGGGCGATCCCGGTCCAGCCGCCGGCGGTCGCGCCGTTGAGGCTCGCGATGACCGGGACGTCGAGGCTCTCGGC
>JAAYSB010000007.1 GCA_012518475.1 Intrasporangiaceae bacterium
GTTGCCGCCGCGACGGCGCGCGCGTCCGGTCAGGCCGGGCGAGACGACACCCCGTTGGACCAGGGCGAGGATGCCGTCGACGACCAGTGCCAGGAGCGCGACAAGGACAGCGCCGCCGGCCGTGACCACGTAGTTGCCCGCGGCGAGCCCATCGACGAGAAACCTGCCCAGACCGCCGAGGCCGGCATAGGCCGCGATCGTTGCCGTGGCAATGACCTGGAGAGTCGCTGCCCGGATGCCGGAGATGAGCAACGGCAGGGCACAAGGGATCTCGACACGAGTGAGGACCTGGAGCGGACGCATACCGACGCCCTTGGCCGCATCGCGGGCGGCCGGATCGACGGCAGCGACCCCGGCATAGGCACCGCCCAGGACCGGCGGGATCGCGAGGAGGACCAGGACGACGATGCTCGGGATGACGAATGCGAGCTGGCTGCGGATCTGTGGGCCGAGCCACAGGGCCATGGCGAACAGGAGTCCGAGCGTCGGGATCGCCCTGGCTGCGTTGGCGACCGCGACCGCCCAGCCGCCGCGGCCGCTGTGTCCGATGAGCAGCCCGAGCGGCACCGCGATCACGACCGACAGCAGCAGGACGATGCCGCTGTACTGGAGGTGCTCGACGATCCGGGCACCGATGCCGTTCGCCCCGCTCCACGACGACGAAGAGGTGAGCCACTCGAGGATGCGGCTGATCATGCCGCCACCCGCGTCCACGGAGTGAGGAGCCGCCCGGCCGAGGTGATGACCACATCGAAGATCAGCGCGAGCAGCAGGCACGCGCCGATCCCGAGCCACAGCTCGCCGGGAATGTTGCGGTTGTAGCCGTCGATGAGCAGGTCACCGAGCTGGCTCACACCGACCAGGGAGGCGACCGAGACGATGCTGACGTTGCTCACCGCCGCAACCCGCAGCCCGGCGGTGATGACAGGCACCGCGAGCGGCAGCTCGACAGTGAGGAAGCGACGCAGCGGACCGTAGCCCATCGCGGTCGCTGCCTGCTGGACGTGGTCCGGGACCGAGCCGAGTCCGTCGGCGACAGTTCGGACGAGCAGGGCGACCGTGTAGACAGTCATCGCGACGACGACGTTGATCGGGTCGAGGATCCGCGTGCCGAGGATGAGCGGCATGAGGATGAACAGCGCGAGGCTCGGGATCGTATAGAGCAGACCGCTCGTCGAGACGATGACGGGGTATGCGCGGCGCCACCTCCGAGCCGCCCACCCCAGAGGGATCGCGAGCAGGAGACCGAGGATGAGGGGGACCCCCGCGAGGAGGACGTGCGCAGCAGCGAGTGGAAAGACGCTCTGCCAGTTCTGCTGGATCCAGTTCATCTGGCGGCTCGCCGGTCACGTGACGGCTCGACTCCGCGTGCCTGCGCGGGGTCGACCTCCGGGCGGTCGGCGTCCTCGATCGCCGCCAGCACCTCGTGGGCACGGACGGTGCCGATGAGCTCGCCGACATCGTCGACGATGACGCCGCGTCGACTCGGGGAGGACAGCGCGGCATCGAGCGCTGCCCGGAGGGATCCCTCGGACCGGGCCACGGTGCCGCCACGCTGGAGGTCCGCCTCGCCGACGGGAGCTGTCAGGCGGGCCGGCTCGACCCAGCCCAACGGCTCGCGACGCTCGCTCACGACGAGAACCCACTCCCTCGCCTCGTCCGGGGTCTCACCGAGCACGACGGTCCGCTCCTGGTGCAGCGGCAGGCGAGGAGCCGACTGGAAGGACAGCGCCCGGTAGCCGCGGTCCCGCCCGACGAAGTCGGCGACGAAGTCGTCGGCGGGATGGGTGAGGAGGTACTCCGGCGTCGCCACCTGGGCAAGACGACCGCCGACACGCAGGACGGCTACCTGATCTCCGAGCTTGATCGCCTCGTCGATGTCATGGGTGACGAAGACGATCGTCTTGCCGAGCTCGGCCTGGAGCCGGAGGAACTCGTCCTGGAGCTGGTCACGCACGACGGGGTCGACCGCAGAGAACGGCTCGTCCATGAGCATGACCGGCGGGTCGGCGGCCAGGGCCCGGGCGACCCCGACCCGCTGCTGCTGTCCGCCGGACAGCTGGGACGGATAGCGGTTCGCCAGGGCGGGGTCGAGACCGACGCGTTCGAGAAGCTCCATGCTCCGCTCCCGGGTCTTCGCCCTGCTCCAGCCGAGCAGGCCCGGCACGGTGCCGATGTTGTCGACGATGGTCTTGTGCGGGAACAGTCCTGCATGCTGGATGACGTACCCCATGCCCCGTCGCAGCTCGGCGGCCTTGAGGTCAGCGACATCGGCGCCGTCGAGGAAGATCGCTCCCGACGTCGGCTCGATCATCCGGTTGACCATGCGCAACGAGGTCGTCTTGCCGCACCCTGAGGGTCCGACGAGGACGGTGATCTGCCCGGTCGGAGCGGTCAGGTCCAGCTCGTCCACAGCAGTCGTGCCGTCGGGGAACTGCTTGGTCACGCGGTCGAACCGGATCATCGCTGGGCTCTCGCTTCCCCGTCGTCGGTGCAGCCAACCTAACAAGTGCACGCATCGCACACCCCCGCCGCAACGCAGTCGTATCGTGGGCGTATGGGTGAGATCAGCGTCGAGTCCACTGTCCGGATCGGGTGCTCGACAAACGAGGTGATGGCTGTCCTGCACGACATCGCCGGTCAGCACGAATGGTGGCCGGGACAGTACCTCTCCGAGCCGCTCCAGACCGACGACGAGGGCCGGGTGACCCGCTCCCGGATCGGCAACGACGTCAAGATCGCCAAGGACGAGTTCGAGGTGGCGTACACCCACGACCCGTCCGGCGCTGGGTACTCATGGGTGCTCGTCGAGGCGAGCACGCTGCAACGGGCCCAGGTCGGCTCGTGGGAGGTTCGGCCCCACGGCGACGAGAGCGAGGTGACCCTGCGGCTCATGGTCGACTCGACGCTCCCGCTGCCGGGGTTCCTGCTCAAGAAGACACTTCAGGACACGGTCAACGGTGCAACCAAGGGTCTCCGCCGCAGGTGCGAGTCCTAGCCGGCGACCACCGCCTCCCCCATCGAATCGCAGGATCTTCCGAATTGCAGCGACACGGCGAACCCACCACCCCACCACCCCCCAACCACCGTCGCCACTTCTTCCGAATTGCAGCGAAACGCCGGAGGCGTAACACTTGCCGCTTCAGCAAGGCACTTGACTTTCCGAGTCGTTGAATGATTCGCTTTCCATCATGGAAAGCAATACCAGTGCCCGTGAGACCCTCGCAGCGCTCGACGCCGACCGCGCCGCCCTCGCCGAGCGCACCCGGATGCCGGCCTGGTACCACGCTCTCGTCGGTGTCACCGCGGCCGCGCTCGTCCTTCTCGGCGTTGCGCCCGACACTTGGACGAGCAACCTCATGCCCGTCGTTCTCCTGGCCTGGATCGGGTTGATGCTCTATCCCCCGCGCCGCTCCGGCATCGGAACGAGCTCGTGGTCGCTGCCCGTGCTCCTGCTCGCCCTCGGCTTCCTCATCGCCCTGATCCTCGTCATCGTCCTCGTCAACGTCATCGCCGTCGAGACCTCGTTGTGGTGGTTGATCGTGCCGGCGCTGCTCGCGTTCGGCGCCGGGTGGCTGCTCAGTGTGACCAGCGAGCGCACGGTCCGCCGTGAGGTGACTCGTGAGCGCTGAACAGGCGGCCTTCGACGAGACGATCCACGCACCGGTGCGGCTGCGCATCTCGGGAATGCTGCGCGGGGTGGAGAAGATCGACTTTGCCGTGCTGCGTGACACCATCGGCATCTCTGACGCCACCCTCTCCAAGCACCTCAAGGTGCTGGGCGACGCCGGCTACATCACGACGAGCAAGGTTCGCTCAGCGACGCGCAACGATGCTCGACGACTGACCTGGATCTCGCAGACGGCAACGGGACGCGCGGCCTTCGACGCCCACGTCGCCGAGCTGCGCCGGATCACCGGCGACCTGGGAGGCGCACTCGACCAGTGAGGCCCGGCGTCCGGGCCCACGCTCCTCACGCGAGGAGGGCACGGATCTCAGCCGCAGTGAGCTTGCCGGTGAGCGTTCCGCCCTTGTCGACGACCTTGGTGAACAGCGTCCGCTTGTGCTCCTGGAGGGCGAGGACCTTCTCCTCGATGGTGTCGGCGGACACGAAGCGATACACGAAAACGGTCTTGTCCTGGCCGATGCGATGGACCCGGTCGATGGCCTGCTCCTCAGCCGCCGGGTTCCACCAGGGGTCGAGGACGAAGACGTAGTCGGCCTCGGTGAGCGTCAGCCCGAAACCCCCGGCCTTGAGGGAGATGAGGAACACCGGAGCCGTCCCTTCCCGGAAGTCGCGCACCACGGCCTCCCGCTCGGTCGTCGACCCGTCGAGATAGGCGGTCTCGATGCGCTCTTCGTGCAGCCGCTCCTGAGCCATCCTGAGGAACCTGGTGAACGAGGAGAAGATGAGCGCCCGGTGCCCTTCGGCGACCAGTTCCTGCACCTGGTCGAGAAGTGCGTCGAGCTTGGCGGCCGACATCGACTCGAGATAGTCGGGCTCGACCAGTCCAGGGTGCAGGGCCATCTGCCGGAGTGTCGTCAGCGAGGCGAGGATCGCGACCCGGTGGTCAGCCAGATCATCCTCGAGCAGGCGGAGAACCCGCTGCCGCTCACGCTGGAGGTGCTTCTGATAGATCCGCTCGTGGGTGGGGCTCATGACCACCGAGACGACCTGAACCTGCTTCTCGGGAAGCTCGGCGGCGACAACGGACTTGGCGCGCCGGAGCATGAGCGGCCGGATGCGGTGGCGCATCCGGGCGAGCACGGCATCGTCACCGTTCTCGATCGGCCGGCGGTAGTCACGCACGAAGTCCTCCACCCGCGGGAAGAGCCCGGGCGCGGTGAGCGCGAGGAGCGCCCACAGGTCCATGAGGGAGTTCTCCATGGGGGTGCCGGTGATCGCGATGGTCGAGCCGGCTTCGATGCGGCGCAGCGCAAGGTGGGTCTTGGACCGGGCATTCTTGACGAACTGGGCCTCGTCCAGGACGAGGAGGCTCCACTGCCTCCGCTGGAACTCGGCCGCGTCGATCCGGGCGACGGCATAGGACGTGACGACGATGTCGGCTCCAGCGATCCGGTCCGCGAGCGAGCGCCTGGTCTTGCCCGTCGTGGCGCCGACGGTGACGACGGACAGGCCGGGAGTGAACCGGGCCGCCTCTGAGCTCCACGCCGGGAGCACCGAGGTCGGGGCGACGACGAGGACCGGGTGGTCGAGTCGGCCCTCCTCCTTGAGGCGTAGGACGGCCGCGAGCGTCTGCAGGGTCTTGCCGAGCCCCATGTCGTCGGCGAGGATCCCGCCGAGGCCGCTGTCGATGAGCTGGGAGAGCCAGGCATAGCCGGCCTGCTGATAGGGGCGCAGCTCGGCGAGCAGGCCCTGCGGCACCTCGATCGAGCGGGCCTCCTCGCCGCCGTCCGGGTCACCGCGGGTCAGCTCGACGAGTCGAGCCGCCGCCTCGAGCCACCGGGCCGCGTCCCGGTCCGTCACCCCGATGTCGGCGAGGTCGTGGAGGTCGGCGACCCGGTGGCGGTGCAGACGCACGACGTCGGGGCGCTCCGGGTCGCGCAGGTCCTTGGACTCGTCGATGAGCTCGATGAGCCGTTGCAGTGCCGGCTGGTCGAGACTGAACCACACCCCCGAGGGCAGGATCATGATCGAGTCGCCCCGCACGAGCGCGGCGAAGAGATCCGCGAAGGGGACCTCCTCCCCGTCGACGGTGACGGTGACCCGCAGCGAGAGCCAGTCCCGCACCTCGTCCAGTGCCGTCACCTCGACCTCGGCCTCACCCCCTTCCTCGAGAGCGGGCAGACTGTCTCCGAGGTCGATGATGAGGTCCGGGTGGGCCTGCAGCTCGGGGAGTACCGTCGTCAGCACCCGGATCATGTCATGCCCGGCGAGGGTGATGTGCGGACGGACGACGCGACCGCCGTAGCGCTCGTGGAGCGCGAGCCCTGGCACCTGGTCGAGGACGTCGAGGCCGTCGACGAGCTCGTCCTCGGCGGGGTAGTTGCGCAGTGCGTCCCACCCGGAGTGCAGCTCGAAACGACGGATCCGACCGCCGACGAGATAGGCCATGGTCGCGTGGACGTCGACGCTCAGTGGTCGCCCACCGCCCTCCTGCTCGGCTCCCTCGAGCCGCAGGTGCAGGAACGGACCCGTCACCGTCGTCTCCGTCTCCGGCTCCGGCTCGAAACTGGCGACCACGCCGTCCGGGTCGTGCACGTCGACGATGTCGGAGATCCGCGGGATCCAGTCGGTGACGAAGTCCTCGAGGTCCTCGGCCGGCACGTCGAGCACGGTCCGGTCGGCAAGCAGATCACCGATCCAGGCCGGAACGGGGACCCGCACCGGTGCGAGGGCGGCGGCGCCGGAGGCACGCTCGAGATACAGGCCATGGACTCGGGAGTCGGCGATGGGAACGAGGAGGGATGCGGCACTGTGGCCCGCGACGGCGAAGGAGACCCTCGCCCCTCCGGCTGGACCGGACCGGACGACGGCGACGACATCGACCGGGTCAGCGAGCTCGACGAGCTCGGCGGGGTTGCGGGTCTGGAGCTCGACGCCGGCCCGCTGGGCAGCGGCGAGCAGTCCCCACACCCCGAGCCCGAGCCGGCGGATCTCGATCGCCCGCGGTGTCTCGATCCGCAGCGTTGGGGTGGTCGCCCGACTCGCTAGGTCGGAGAGCCGCCGGGCGATGTCGGTATGCGCCGCGCGCACCCCGCTCGAGCCCAGCGGTGAGACCACCTCGGACCAGCCGATCGTCGTGATCCAGCTGCCGATCCGGGACTCCTTGCGGGGCACGAGCACGACCGTGTTGACCGGGGTGCTGTCGGTGACGCTGCGAGGCCGGGTGTCGACCAGGACACCGAGCCCCAGCCGAGCGGTGGAACTGATCTCCGGCGCGGGAGTCTCGGCGAGGACCCCACCGAGGACGTCGCTCCACGTCCGACCCGCGACGGCTGCCTGCGACCGGGCGTGCAGGACGACGGCGACGGCGTGCTTGCACTTCGTCCCGACCGGGCAGCTGCACCGCGACACCCACTGCGGGCCGCGGGCGGTGTCTCCGACGAAGGTCAGCATGGTCGAGTAGGGAGACCCTCGGCTGCCACCGACCTGCGCGAGGACGACGTCCCCGTGGCTCGCGACCGTGACCGAGAGGACCGCGCCGTCCAGGGCATAGTCCCTCCCACGCCCCATCGCGCCCTTGCCTGCCCAACGCTCGAGCTCGGTGTCGGTGATCCTGGCCAGCCACGCAGGCAATGCGGAGCCCGGTCCCACCCGGTCCGCACTGTGTTTCACCATCAGAACGCTACCCACTCGCACCGACAGTCGCTCCGCTCATCCACACGACCCGTCTCGCGGGTGGAGCCCAGGTCACCAGCGCAGCCCCCACTCCACCCACGACCACCAGCCCACACTCGAGACGCCGTCCGGACCGGCCGACCTGTCAGACTGCGTGCGTGAGTGGATTCCCGACCGCCCCCGGCGCCGAGGCCTCGGCCCAGCGCGCCCTCGCCGATGCCGAGCCCCGCGTCTTCTGGACCAGCCAGCCGGGCCGCCCCCCGATCCGCGAGCCCCTCACCGAGATCGACCGGGTCTGCGACCTCGCGATCGTCGGCGCCGGCTTCACCGGCCTCTGGGCGGCGATCCAGGCCAAGGAGGACAACCCCAGCCTCGACGTCGTCGTCCTCGACATGGCCCGCGTCGGCGACGGCGCCTCCGGCCGCAACGGCGGGTTCGTCTCCCCCTCCCTCACCCATGGCCTGGCGCAGGGCATGGCGATGTGGCCGGACGAGATGGGACTCATCGAGGAGATGGCCGCCGCGAACTTCGCCGGGTGGCAGGCAACCCTGGAGCGATACGGGATCGACGCCGACTTCCATCTCCCCGGGGAGCTGACCCTCTCTCTCACTGAGCACCAGGACGAGTCGGTTCGCGACGCATACCGCATGCACTGCGACAAGGGTGACGCCGTAGAGCTGCTCTCCCGGGAGGAGGCGTATGCGCGCGTCCACTCCCCCATGTACCGCTGCGGAATCCTCGACAGGTCAGTCGGACTCGTCGATCCGGCCCGGCTCTCCTACGGTCTCGCGGCAGCCGCCGAGTCGCTCGGGGTGACGATCCACGAGTACTCGCGGGTCACCGGATTCGACGACGGTGGCGGCGGTGCGGGCGCCGTCGTCGTCCGCACGCAGCAGGGCAGCCTCCTCGCCCAGCGGGTCGTCGTCGGCACCGGCGCGTGGCCGGTCCTGACCCGGACCAGGCCGTTCGTCATCCCCGTCTACGACCACGTGCTCATGACCGAGCCCCTGACCCCGGCACAGCTCGGCCAGATCGGCTGGGAGGGGCGTGAAGGCCTGGCCGACGCAGGGAACCAGTTCCACTACTACCGGCGGACTCTCGACGACCGGATCCTCTTCGGCGGCTATGACGCGAACTACCACTTCCCCGGCCGCATCGACCCCACCCTGGAGCAGTCCGAGTCCCACGACCTGCTCGCGCGGCACTTCTTCTCGATCTTCCCGCAGCTCGACGGCCTGCGGTTCACCCACCGGTGGGCGGGGGTCATCGACACCACCTCGCGCTTCACGCCGATGTTCGGCACGGCGCTACGCGGAAAGCTTGCCTATGCCGTCGGCTACACCGGTCTCGGCGTCGGCTCGACCCGGTGGGGGGCGCGGGTCGCGCTCGACCTCGTCCAGGGCAACGACACCGAACGCAGCAGCCTCGCCATGGTCCGGCGCAAGCCGAAGCCGTTCCCACCCGAACCCGTGCGAGGCATCGGCGTGCGAATCACTCGCGCTTCCCTGGCCCGCGAGGACGAGACGGGCCGGCGCAACCTCTGGCTGCGCGCCCTGGACCGGGTCGGCATCGGCTTCGACTCCTGAGTCAGACTTTGGTCTGACCCGGTGTGCTGTGCTCGGGACCTGCGGTGGATGGGGACCGACCTGCACGCTCATTAGCCTGGTCTCATGACGAGCACTCCCCCGCCGCATCCGGTGATGCCGGCCACACCGCCTCAGCAGATGGGGTATGCCTACCCTCCCCTCCCGCAGAAGCCCCCGGCTCTCCCTCAGGAACCGGTGGAGTACCAGCATGTCCTGCGCGGCCCGCGCCGCGCCTGGTGGCGACCGCTCGGATCGTTCGGCCTCGTCCTCGTCGGGACGATCGGTGCCTTCATCGGGTTCGCTGTGCTGCTCGGCGTCGCGGCGTTCGTCATGGGCGGCGGCGACCTCGACCAGATCGAGGCCCTCACCGCCGACTTCGACAACCCGGTGATCTTCGGCGGCCAGAACCTGCTGCTGGCGACGCTCATCCCGATCGCCATGCTCGCCACCTGGATCGCCCACGGCGTCCGGCCGGGGTTCGTCTCGTCCGTCCTCGGCCGCTTCCGGTGGGGCTGGTTCGGGTGGACCCTGCTCGTCACGGTGCCGCTGTGGCTGGCCTACATCGGGATCTCGGTCCTGCTCGGTGCGGATGGAGCAGCGGCTGAGCCGACGTCGCGCCCGTCGACGTGGGTGGCTCTGCTCGTGCTGACCTTCCTCACGACTCCTCTGCAGGCAGCCGGGGAGGAGTACCTGTTCCGCGGCTGGCTCATGCAGCAGCTCGGTGCCTGGTTCAAGAACACCTATGTCGCGCTCGCGGCAGCGATTGTGGTTTCGTCCACCGTGTTCGCCCTCGCCCACACCTCACTCGACCCGTGGGTGCTGCTCGACCTGGGCGCCTTCGCCACGGCGGCGGTGCTCCTCACCTGGCGGACCGGTGGACTCGAGGCGGCCGTGGCGCTGCACATCGTCAACAACGTCATCGTGCTCGTCCTCTTCATCATGACGACGGGGCTCGGCGACGCCTTCATCACGCCGGACACGACAAGCAACCTTCCCTCGACGATCATGTCCGTCGCCGCCCTTGCGATCACCACTGCTGTCCTGTGGTGGCTCGCCGGCAGGCGCGGGGTCGCCCGTACGACGAGGGGCACCTGACGCGAAAGCGCACACGTGCCGCGGTAACTCCCTCGTGTAGCGGAAGTTTGCCCCAGCCGGCGCTATTGCAGCGCCAGGCTCGAGTTTCCGCGACATCCGGCACCACTCCCAGCTCATCCGAGCCTCGAAACCTCGGGTCACCCAGCCAGCAGTGCCTAGCGGTGCTTCTTGGTCGGGTAGAGCACAGTGAGGTGCTCGACGACGTTCGAACCGTCAACGGTCACAGCCGTCGTCGCGACGAGCACGCGCGGTCGGTCGGAGCCGTCGAGGACGATCGACACCGCCCCGACCTCGGGCAGGCTCACACCCTCGGCCTCGTAGGCCGCCAGCGGGGCCGAGGCAGTCGTCTCGGTCCCGTCATCGAGGAGGTCCGCAACGAAGTCGTCCGCCTGCCCCGGGGTCGCCCCGTAGGCCCAGGCAGGAGGGCGCAGCGAGCCGAGCACTGTCGGGCCCCCGTAGGGCCCGATCGAGTCGAACCGAGCCCGGACGCTCGCCTCGTTCCAGAACGCCTCCAGTGCCTCGTCCTCGTGCCCGCCCTCACGCGGATCCGGGACCGGTGGGAGCTCCTCGGCATCGATGTCGTCGAGGTTGCGCCAGTGCGGCTCGGTGTTCTCGCTCATGTGGGCATTCTCGCAGGGAGAGGCCGTCTCCTCGGCCGACCCGCGTCACCCGATCGACACGCCAGGTCCCGGCCATGAGAATCTCCGGACCATCCCTTTACTTTCCCATTACCTTCTGCTTGAATCGGACGTGCCAGCAACGCTGCGAACTCCCTGCCTCGTAGCGCATGCGGTGCCTGATGAGGGGTCGAGAGGACTGTCCACGACAGTCCTCTCGACTTTTTTCGTGCTCGCTCGACATCAGACACGTCGTCCCCATGGCACGACCGCTCCTGACGGATCCCCTGGATGGGACACATCCCGGAACCCGCATACTGTCGGGGTGCCGTCCCTGTTCCTCCTCGTTCCGGTGCTCGTCCTCGCTCTGTTCTCGGTGCTGCTGTACCGGCGGCTGGTCCGGGCACCGCGCTACCGGCCCCGGTGGCTCCGCCTCGGCGCCGCGGGCCTCCTGCTCGGGCTCGGGATCGCGGTCTTCGTCGGCTTCGCCTACCAGAACGCCTCGCTGGACAGCGCAGTCGCCCGCCTCGTCGGCGTGATCGGGATGACCTGGTTGGCCACCGCCTTCTACCTGCTGATCGGCATCCTCCTCGGTACGCTCGTCGCACTCGGGCTCCGTCTGGCGCGGCGCTCCGACCTCGTCACGCGGTGGCATCGTCGGTCGGTGCCGGTCATCGTGACGCTCAGCCTCGTCATCACCGGCTACGGCCTCATCGAGGCCCGACAGCTGCGCGTCACCGAGCAGGCCGTCACCATCCCGGGTCTGGCTGCCGCCTTCGACGGATACCGAGTCGCAGTGGTCAGCGACCTGCACGTCGGTCCGACCCGTGGCGCCGACCTCTCCGCGGGCGTGGTCGAGCTGACGAACGGCGCGGACCCCGACGTCGTGCTCGTCGTCGGCGACCTCACCGACGGGACGACCGATCAGTTCGGCGAAGCCCTCGCTCCCCTCGACGGTTTCGACGCCCCTGACGGGGTGTTCGCCGTGACCGGCAACCACGAGTACTACGCCGGGGACGCAGCCGGATGGGTCGAGCGGTGGCGGGACATCGGCATCACTCCGCTGCTCAACGAGGCGAGCACTATCCATCGCGGCGGGGCGACCCTCCGGCTCGCGGGCGTCAGCGACACGACCGGCTCTGCTGAGGAGTTCGACGCCGACGACCCGGGGCTGCGCGCCGATCTCGCCGGGGCTCTCGCGGACGTCACCGGCAACGAGCCGACGATCCTGCTCGCTCACCAGCCCGGTGTCGGCACGGACCCGGCGGTCGCAGCCGCAGGTATCGACCTCATGGTCTCGGGGCACACCCACGGCGGCCAGATCTGGCCGTTCACGCTCCTCGTGGGCCTCGCCAACCCGACGACCGCCGGGCTGGACACGATCGAGGGGACCACGGCATACACGACCCGCGGAGCGGGCACGTGGGGACCGCCGGTGCGGTTCCTCGTCCCTCCCGAGATCTCGCTCCTCACCCTCACCCGGGACGCTTGA
>JAAYSB010000101.1 GCA_012518475.1 Intrasporangiaceae bacterium
AGTCGCGGTCGGCATCGAGCTCGGCCTCGAACCGGATCGCCTCGCCGAACATCCCGGGCTGGGTCGTCGTCTGGTTGGCACCGATGCCGCGGAGCTCGCCGGGACGGTCGGCGCTGAGGACGATGAGCGGGACGAGTCCGTGGTGGGCCTCGAGGACGGCCGGGTGCAGGTTGGCCACCGCTGTCCCGGACGTCGTGACGACAGCGGCGGGCACGCGACTGACCTTCGCGAGACCGAGAGCAAGGAAGGCTGCGGCCCGCTCGTCGATCCGTACGTGCAGTGTGAGCAGCCTGGCCCGCTCTGCGGCGAGCAGCGCATACGCCAGCGGGGCCGACCGGGAGCCGGGGGCGAGGACGACGTGGCGCACCCCAGCCCCAACGAGCCCGTCGACGATGTCGCGCGCGAGCTCGGTCGATGGGTTCACGAGCGTGATTGTGTAAGTCGCACGTTCTCGGCGTGACTGCCGGCTTCTGGGAGCCGGTGCGGCCGGCTTCCGCTGGCGTGCAGTCCCGGAAGCGGCGGACATCGACGTCCCGCACCGTCGGAGCAGCGATGAGGTCACCAGGCCGGGGTCGGCGGGCGAAGAACGGGGCAGCAGTCGACGACCACTCCGCCAGAGAGGGTGATGCCCCGGACGCAGCCGCCTCGGAAGCCAGTCGTGCCGTCTCCCGATAGGTGATCGCTCCGTGCACCGGAGCCGCACTGTCCTTCCCGAACAGGCCGGTTGCCCCCGGGAGGTCACGGGTGACGGTGACCCAGTTGCGCCGGTCCGGGTTCTCCACCAGATCGAGCCACGTCACCCCGTCCTGCCGGTGCTCGAGCGACAGGACCCGCACCTCGTCGCGCGGCTGGAACTGACCGACCGGCGACCCGGCGGACTGCACGTGCGTGATGCCGTGCAGCCGGACGAGCTCCTCGTCCGAGGCGATCTGCATCGCCGCGATGCCCCCGAGACTGTGACCCGAGAGCAGCACCGGGTCCCGCTGACCGAACCTGCCGCGGGCCGCTTGCGCCTCGGCGAGTGCCCACAGTGCCGACCGTGCCAGGACGGTGGACTCGTCGACCATCGCCACGAGGTCGGCGGTGCCGTCATGAGGGACCGCTCCGGGAACCGGGCTGAACGTGATCGTCCCGGGGATCTGGACGATCCAGGCAGAGCTGCCGTCCGGCTGCGGCACCTCGATGACCCGCACGATGGGCTGGCCGCTGATGAGCGACTGGGACGTCATGAGGGAGGCGATGTCGTCGACGTGGACGATCGAGCAGTGCGGGACCTCTCGCAGCCGGGGCAGGTCCATGGTGCCGTCCTCGAACCAGCCGACAGCCCGGCCGCCCCCGCGGACGACTCCCACGAGGGCGCGGGTGACGGACCGTGCGGCGTCGGCGCGCAGCTCCGCCTGACGCTCGACAAGCGCATAGCGGGCAGCGGCTGCCCGGGAGCGCCATCCCAGGCCAGTGGCGAGGGCTGCTGCCGCCACCAGGCGGTCCCGGGTGTCGGTGAGCGCATGGATGAGCTGCCAGAGGGCGTCCCTCACCACCCCGCTCACCTCACCGGACAGCATCGCGCGCAGCTCGTCCCCACCCAGAGCCCGGGAGGCGTCCGCGATGTCGTCCGCGCACTGGTCGAGGATCCCCGCTGCCGCCGCCAGCCCGTCGATCGCCACGGTCGTGCCGCCGATCCCGCCACGGACCTCGAGCTCAGCCATCGCCGCCATGGCGGAGCGTGGCCTCGAGCAGGGTGATCCTGAACTGGAGCACGTCGATCGAGGACTCCC
>JAAYSB010000102.1 GCA_012518475.1 Intrasporangiaceae bacterium
AGGGTGCCGAGCTCATAGATGTGGATGCCGAGCCGATAGAGGCCGCTCTCGTTGTCCTGCTCGACGAAGCCGCGGCTGAGCAGGGTCTGGAGGAGCCGGTGCGCGGTGGACTTGGCGACGCCGAGACGTCGGGCGATGTCGGAGACGCCGAGCTCACCGTCGAGGGCGAAGCACTCCAGGACGTCGAGGGCGGTGCCGACCGAGCGGAGGCTCGAGGAGCCGTTCGCTGGGGTGTTGCCCAGGCGCTTGGGGGTCGTCGCGCAGTGCGCTGAGGTGACGATCTCGCTCGGGGCGGTGGGAACGGGGATGAGGCGGGCGGTGACCGACATGTGTCCTCCTTGACGTTGCGACCATCCGTTGTCGCGATGCGGCGTTATCCCCGACTGTCCCGGCTTTGTGTGGTTCCATCAACGCATGCGTTCCACTGAGCGGGACACCGCTGGCCAGGTCGCCGAGGCCGGTGTCTCCGCGCCGCCGGACTCCGTGCTCGGCCGGGTCGCGCTCCTGCTCTCAGCCTTCGACGACCGCTCGCCCCGCCTCGGGGTCTCCGAGCTGGCCCGCCGGACCGGACTGGCCAAGTCGACGGTGCACCGGCTCACGGGGGAGATGGAGGCGTATCGGCTGCTCGCGCGGGAGGGCACCGAGTATCGGCTCGGTGGGTGGCTCTTCGAGCTCGGTGAGCTGGTGCCGACGACCCGCACGCTGGCCGAGGCGGCGCAGCCGATCATGGAGGACCTGCGTGAGGCGACGCAGCAGCGGGTGCACCTCGCTGTTCGGGAGGGCACCGACGTCGTCTATGTGAGCATCATGGGCGGCACGGCGATGGGGCTGATGTCCCGGGTCGGTGGTCGGCTGCCCGCGCACGCGACGGGGGTGGGCAAGGTCATGCTCGCCTACTCGTCGCGCGCGGTCATCCAGGAGCAGGTCGCGGCCGGGCTGCCACAGCTGACGCCTCGGACGATCGGCACTGCGCAGGAGCTCGAGCTCGAGCTCCGACGGATCCGGAGCATCGGGATGTCGCTTGAGGCCGGGGAGTCGCACGAGGGTATCGCGTGCGTGGCGGCGCCGGTCTTCGGCGCGAACCGGCGGATCATCGCCGGGCTCTCCCTCACCGGGTTCGCGGGCAAGATCGACCCCGTGACGCTCGGTCCCGCCGTGCGGACAGCGGCCTTCATGCTCTCCCGGACGCTGCGGGAGCAGGGGATCTAGGGACTGAACAGGTCTCCCCGCACGATCAGGCGTTATAGCGCCTCATCCTGCGGGAACACCTGTCCGGTGGGCCTGGGCGGGACCGTGACGGGTGACCGTTCGCCGTTTCGGTCCTATTGGGGGAAGGTGGCGGGGTATGCGTCGCGCACGGCGGCAGCACCGGCAGTGGCGACGGCGGTGTCCTGCTCGGCAGAACCACCGGAGGCACCGACGGCGCCGACGAGCTCACCGTCGATGAGCACCGGCACCCCACCGCCGAAGGCAGCGACCCCCTCGCGCTTGGCGATGCCGAACCGGACGGGCTCCTCGGACTCGATCCCGGCATACAGATCGGCGCTGGGGATCCCGCCGAAGCCGACGACCGTGCGGGCCTTGTCGATCGCGATCCCGCAGGAGAGGGCGAAGGCACCGTCCATCCGGGCGAAGGCGAGGAGCACGCCACCGGGGTCGGTGACGGCGATGTTGAAGGCTCCGCCGATCTCCTGGGCCGCTGCCAGGGCGGCGTCGACCGCGAGGCGGGCGCCGGCATACGTCATCGTCCTGGTGTCCCGGACAGGCATTGGTCAAGCTCCTTGCAGACATGGCGAGCCGGCGGCGGCCCGAGGGAGTGGAGCGGGCCGCCGCCGGGGGTGGTGCCGATCAGGTGAGGACGGTGGTGAACCGCTCGTTGAGCTCACGGGCGTGATAGAAGATGCCCTTGCCGAGCTGGTCGACGGTCCAGATGTTCACCGGGCGGTCCGGGAAGGCGAGGTAGCCACCGGAGAAGACCTCATTGCGGTTGCCGGACGGGTCGAAGAAGTACACCGTCTGGCCACGGGTGATGCCGTGCCGGGTCGGGCCGACGTCGATCGGGACGTCGTCCATCGTCATGAGGTCCGCTGCGCGGCCGACCTCGTGCCAGTCGCCGAGGCGGAAGGCGAAGTGGTGCAGCTTGCCCTGGGGACCGCCGATGACGGCGAACTGGTGGATCTGGTTGTTGCTCGTCATCCACGTGCCGACGCACTCGCCGTCGTCATCGAGTGAGGTCATCGCCTTTTCGGTGGGATAGAAGTCGAAGACCTCGCGCAGGAAGTCCTCCATGCCCTGAACGTCCTCCGCGGTGACGAGCGAGTGGTCGAGGGCCGGGGCTCCGACGCCGACGAGGTGCCGAGGGAAGGCCTCGGGGTTGTGGGTGCCCACCTCGGTGCCGATGGCGGTGGCCTCGTGGTAGACCTCGAAGACGTGCTCGCTCGGGGTCATGAAGCGGATGCCGTCGCCGATCTCGGGGTTCTCACCCTTGCTCATGCGTTCGACGGTGACGCCGAAGCCGGCCGCCTTCTTCTCGATGATGTCGATGTCCTCGGACTTCTCGACCTTCCAGCCGTACTTCACCACGCCGACGCCGCCCTCTTCGAGGACGACCGAGTGGTGGTCCCACTCGTCCCAGCCCTTGTAGAACACACGGCGCGCGCCGTCGGGCGAGACATCGGTGTGGGTCTCGTACAGACCCATCGTGCTCGCGTAGTGGTTCTTCGCCTCCGTCAGGTCAGTGACCCGGACGTGGGCGTAGCCCATCCTCATGACTCCCATTGCTACTCCTCTGAGGTGCCTGCCGACGGGGGTCCCTGCCGGCATGTGTGGGTGGCGATCGCCGCTTCGGCACGCAGGCGTGCCTTCTCGTTGATCTGCCGCAGAAAGGGGTTGACGAGTCGCACGTTGTCGCCGCGCAACTCGATGGTGATGTCGGTGTCCGGGACGGCCCGGCACGACAGACAGGTGCCGTCGACGCGCTCCTCGTCCGAGATGACAGTGGAGGCGATGGGCCGCTCGTAGGAGAAGGTGCCACCGTGGCAGTCGACCTTGCAGATCCCGCAGCCGCCGCGCTTGCACCCGACCGTGTAGCTGTAGCCGGCCTTGTACAGGCCGCTCAGCACGGTCTCGCCCGTCTCGAGGTAGATGACCTCGCCGGTCGGGTGGATCGTCAGTGTGGGCACAGCGCTCCTTCGCGCGGGGTCCAGGGGGCAGCCGGGGTGGCTGTCCTTTCCGACGAGACTGGCCGCTCCGGTGGGGTGCAACCATGCGCGTTCCCGAGGGAGGAACGGCCCCCTGGCGTGGCGTGGCTGCTCGGACCAGCGGTTTCCGCGGGGTCAGGCGCGATCACGCCTCATCCTGCGCCCAGACCCGGTCGGTCGAGCGCGCCCGGTGCCGGGAGCTCAGGCCAGGCGCTCGGCGAGCTTATGGAGGAGAGCGACGAGCTGGCGCTCCTCGTCCGCGGTGAGCGCACCGCCCAGGACCGATTCGGTATGCGCCCGCCGCCGTTCCGAGATCTCTCCGGCCATCGTGTGGCCGGCCGGGGTCAGCTCGAGGATCATCGCCCGCCGGTCGCTCGGGTCGAGCTCGCGACTGACCAGGTCCTGGCGGATGAGGGCGTCGACGACCTCCGTCACCGAGCGCGGTGTGACCCGCAACCGTTCGGCGAGAACCCCGGGCCGGATCTGGCCCTCCTTTGCGATCACCCGCAACGCTCGGGCCTGGTGCGGGGCGAGCCCGGTGTGCGCGATGGACTCGGCCCACCCGCGTCGCAGACCCCGCGCCACGGCCATGACGGCGGACTCGAGCGAAGCCTCAGACGATGAGCCGACGGAGGCGGAGGGGACGTGCGTGGGTTCCATGCGCCGAGCATACCCGATTTGTGAAGTTACCAGATAGTGAGGTAACCTCTGTATCCATGCAACAACAGCAAGGAGGTGCCGCATGGATGACGGCATGAATTTCGGAAACGGGGGTGGCCGCCGTGGAGGGGCCGCCTCAATCGACCCCGCAGACCGCGCGCAGCTCGCCGAGAGCCCCGTCGCGGCGAGCCGGGTCATCGCACTCTTCCGTCCGCACTGGCGGACGATGTCAGTCGTCACGGCGATCATCGTCGCGACCTCGATCATCTCGATGGCCCAGCCGTTCCTCGTGCGGGCGGCCATCGACGACGCACTGCCGAACCAGGATGTCCGGCTGCTGCTCTGGCTCGTCGGCGGCATGCTCGCCGTGGCCACCACGACCTCGCTCCTCGGCGTGGTCCAGACCTGGATGTCGACCGGCGTCGGCCAGCGCGTCATGCACGAGCTGCGGACCAAGGTATTCGCGCACCTGCAGCGCCAGTCGATGTCGTTCTTCACCCGCACCCGCGGCGGCGAGGTTCAGTCCCGCCTCATCAACGACATCAGCGGTATGCAGGGAGTCGTCACCACGACCGCCACCTCGATCGCCTCGAACGTCACGACCGCTGTCGCGACGGCGGTGGCCATGGTGGCCCTGTCCTGGCGGCTCTCGCTGCTCTCGCTCCTCGTCATTCCGCCGGCGGTCTATCTGACCCGCCGCGTCGCCCTGCTGCGCCGCGAGATCACCGCGCGCAAACAGCGTGAGCTCGCCACCCTGCACTCTCAGGTCGAGGAGGGGCTGTCGGTGAGCGGCATCCTGCTCACCAAGACCCTCGGCGCCGGCGCGACCGCATCGTCCCGGTTCGCCGACACCTCGGACCGACTCGTCGGCCTCGAGCTGCGCAGCCAGCTCGCCGGACGCTGGCGGATGGCAACGATGCAGATCATCTTCGCGGCCATCCCCGCGATCATCTATCTCGCAGCCGGCTTCCCCGCGACCGCTGGTGGGATGACCATCGGCACGCTCGTGGCCTTCACCGCGCTGCAGTCCCAGCTGTTCCGCCCGCTCATGGGCATCCTCAACATCGGCGCCCAGTGGATCGCCTCGATGGCGCTGTTCTCGCGGATCTTCGGATACCTCGACCTCGTGGCCGAGGTGCCGGAGCCGGTGGAGCCGGTGTCCCTCGATGTCGAGGCCGTGCGGGGCGAGGTGCGCTTCGAGGACGTGACCTTCGCCTACGCCGACGGTGAGCGCCCGGCGCTGGACTCGATCGACCTCGTCGTGCCTGCCGGCTCGTCGCTGGCCCTGGTCGGGGACACCGGCTCGGGCAAGTCGACGCTCGCGTCGACGATCGCGGGCCACCCGAAGTACACCGTCACGAGCGGATCCATCACCCTCGA
>JAAYSB010000103.1 GCA_012518475.1 Intrasporangiaceae bacterium
CTCGACGACGAGCAGGACCCGGGTCGCGACGTGGGTGCGCACGGCGGCGAGCACCTCGGCGAACTGCTCCGGGGTACGCACGACCGCGCCGACCGGAAGCCGCTCCGCGACGATCTCGTCGACCGCAGCCGCGAGGCAGTCCTCGAGGAGGGCGGGGATGCTGCCGTGCGGGTTGTGCGAGAGCGCGAGCTTCTGGGCGTTCGTGAGTCGCGCCAGGACCCGCTTCCAGGGCGGGGTCGTCCCGAGCAGGATGAGTCGGCGCACCCCGAGTCTCGTTGCAGCGTCGGCCTCCCCACGATCCGGCAGGGTCGTCAGTCGCACCGAGGTCCCCTCGTCGAGCAGCGCCGGATAGCTGACGACCTCCTGGTTGCCGGCCTTGGTCCGGACCTCCTCGGGCAGTCGCCCGTCGCGTAGGTGGCTCAGGTCCCAGGTCGTCAGACCGGACCGCTCGACCCCCACCTTGGCACTGACCGACCGGGCGGAGGCCCGCACCGCGGGTGCGAGCCGCTCCCGAAGCGTCTCGAGGTCCTTGCCGCGACCGATCTCCGAACCGCGGGCGTCCTTGACGACGAACGTGATCCGCATGTGGTCCGGCAGCCGGGTCGGGTCGAAGTCCGAGCCCTGGACCGGGACCTGGGTCCGCTCGCGTAGGACCCGCGCGACCTCGTCGACGAGTCGGCCCTGGCCTTCGCGGAGTCCGTCGAGGACCGCTGCCGCGTGGTTCGGGGCGGGGACGAAGTTGCGGCGCAGGTCCTTGGGGAGGGTCTTGATGAGGGCGGCGACGAGCTCACCGCGCAGACCCGGAACCTGCCAGTCGAAGTCGTCGGCGGTGACCTGGTTGAGGATGCTCACCGGGACCGTGACACTCACCCCGTCGTCGACCGCGCCGGGATTGAACTGGTAGCCGACGGACAGGTCGATGTCACCCTGGCTCCAGCGCAGCGGGAAGTCGGACTCACTCACCTGCTCGGCGTCGTCCCGGGTCAGCTGGTCGAGGGTGAGGGTGAGCAGCTGTGGTGTGGTCCGTGAGGCCTTCTTCCACCACGTGTCGAAGTGCCGCGCCGAGACGACGTCCGGCGGGATGTGGCGGTCGTAGAACGCGAAGACGTCCTCGTCGGAGACGACGATGTCCCGGCGCCGGGAGCGCTCCTCGAGCTGCTCGGCCTGGGCGCGCACCCGGGCGTTGTCGCGCACGAACCGGTGCCGGGTGTCCCAGTCCCCCTCGACGAGTGCGTGCCTGATGAACAGGTCCCGGGCCTCCTCCGGGTTGATCCGCCCGTAGTGCACCCGCCGGTCGACGACGATCGGCACGCCATAGAGCGTGACCCGCTCCCGAGCCAGTGCGGCACCCTCCTTGCTCGACCAGTGCGGCTCCGCATACGTGCGCTTGACGAGGTGGGCGCCGATCTCCTCGGCCCACCGCGGATCGATCTCGGCGTTGGTCCGAGCCCAGAGCCGGGAGGTCTCGACGAGCTCGGCGGACATGACGTAGTCGGGCTGGCGACGGAACAGGGCGGAGCCGGGCTGGATGCTGAAGCGGGCACCGCGAGCACCCTGGTAGTCGCGGGTGCGCTCGTCTCGCAGGCCGACGTGCGAGAGCAGCCCGGCGAGGAGTGACTGATGGACCCGTTGCCAGTCCGGCTCGGCGTCGCGGGCCGAGGTCGCCTGCTTCGGGTCGATCCGCACGTCCTTGCAGGCGCGCTCGAGCTGGCTGTGCAGATCCTGCCACTCACGCACCCGCAGGTAGTGGAGGAACTCGGCCTTGCACATCCGACGGAAGGCGCTGCCGCTCAAGGCTTTCTGCTGGTCCTTGAGATAGCGCCAGAGGACCAGGAGCGAGGCGAAGTCACTCTTGTGCGCGGCCCCGGCGCTCTTGAACCGGGCATGCGCCTGATCGGCCTGGGCCTGCTGGTCGGTCGGTCGTTCTCGGACGTCCTGGATGGACAGGGCGGCGACGATGACGATGACCTCGGCGGTGCAGCCCCGTTCGTTCGCCTCGATGAGCATCCGACCCAGTCGCGGGTCGATCGGGAGGCGCGCGAGGGTACGGCCGTATGCGGTGAGTCGCCTCCTCCCGCCACGTCGCCCCCGGCGGGGGGCCACGTGGTCCTCGATGGCACGCAGCTCCTCGAGCAGTCGCAGGCCGTCGGCGACCTGACGCGAGTCGGGGGCGTCGATGAACGGGAAGCGGGCCACGTCGCCGAGACCGAGGGAGGTCATCTGGAGGATGACTGCAGCCAAGGACGTGCGCAGGATCTCAGGGTCCGTGAAGGCGGGCCTGGCCTCGAAGTCCTCCTCGGCATACAGCCGGATCGCGATGCCGTCGGCGAGACGGCCGCACCGGCCGGAGCGCTGGGTGGCGGAGGCCTGCGAGATCGGCTCGATGGGAAGTCGCTGGACCTTGGTCCGCTGGCTGTAGCGCGAGATGCGGGCCGTGCCGGTGTCGACGACATACCGGATCCCAGGAACGGTGATCGAGGTCTCGGCGACGTTGGTGGCCAGGACGATTCGGCGGTTCGAGGTGCGGGTGAAGACGCGGTGCTGCTCGGCGGCCGAGAGCCGGGAGTACAACGGCAGGATCTCGGTGCGCGGCAGGTCGAGACCGCGAAGTGCCTCGGCCGCGTCCCGGATCTCCCGCTCGCCCGAGAGGAACACGAGGATGTCCTGCCCACCGGGTCCGGGCGCCTGCTCGGTCCACAGCTCCTCGACGGCCTCGATGATGCCGGTGACCTGGTCGCGGTCGGCGATGACCCGGCCCTCGTCGTCGTGCTCGACCAGGGGGCGGTAGCGGACCTCGACCGGATAGGTCCGTCCGGAGACGGACAGGACGGGCACCGGACGCCGTGGATCGGTCGTGAAGTGCCGGGCGAACCGGTCCGGGTCGATCGTCGCCGAGGTGATGACGACCTTGAGGTCGGGCCGGCGCGGCAGCAGCTGCTTGAGGTAGCCGAGGATGAAGTCGATCGTCAGGCTGCGCTCGTGCGCCTCGTCGATGATGAGGGCGTCGTACCTCAACAGGTCGCGGTCGCGTTGGAGCTCACCGAGCAGGATGCCGTCGGTCATGACCTTGAGGCGGGTCGTCCGTGACGAACGGTCGGTGAATCGGACCTGATAGCCCACCTCGTCCCCGAGCTCGACGGCCAGCTCCTCCGCGACCCGCTCGGCGACCGCGCGCGCCGCGATGCGGCGTGGCTGGGTGTGGCCGATCGCCCCGAACCCCAGCTCGAGCAGCATCTTCGGCAGCTGGGTGGTCTTGCCCGATCCCGTCTCGCCTGCGACGACGACGACCTGGTGGTCCCGCATCGCAGCGAGCAGGTCCTCCCGCGCTGCGACGATGGGCAGCTCCTCCGGGTACCCGAGCAGCTCCGGACGGCCCTGCCAGGGGTGGGACTGAGTGGGACGCCCGCCACGGCTTCTCGCGGACTGAGGCATCGGACCAGGATACGTCCGCTACGGTGAGCGCCAGGACGCTCCAGCGCCGCACGCCGAGGAGGGGGTCATGACGGATCAGGACTCACGGGACCAGCCCACACCGCCCCGCCGTCCGCTGCCCTCGACCGAGGACTTCGGCACTGCTCCACCGCGCGACGAGTGGCCCACCGGGCAGGTCGCTCCCGCAGCCGCCCCCTCCCAGCGGAGGATGCAGGACCAGGGGAAGGGGGGCAGCGCCGTGGCGCTGGGCGGGCTCGGGCTGGCTGCGGTGATCACGGTCTTCGGCGCGATCGCCTCGAACGGCGGCGCGGGGGACGTCGAGTATGCCGATGAGCCTGTCGCTGTCGCGCACATCAGCGATATCGCACAGGTCGTCGACGCCGGCAGTCTTGGTCCGGTGACCCTCGAGGAGACCGCGGTCCTGCCCCAGGCAGGTGAGCCGATCACGCTTGTCATCGACTCCCCCGACGCAGAGGTCGCCGACCTCGTCCTCTCGTGGTCCCAGGACGCTGACCTGGGCGACTTCCACATGACCGGGATGGAGCTCCCGCTCGCCTACACCTTCCCTGCCCTCACGGACGGCGGGTCGCTGTCCGTCAGTGCCCACCGGGTGTGGGAGGCGGGGTCGACGGATGCCAACGGGCCGACGTTGGAGTGCCGGATCCTCGTCGGAGAGACTCTCGCGGAGTATTCGCTGGGTCGGGACGTGGTCGACTGCTCGGTCAGCTACGAGAACCTGCGCCCACCGCTTGGACCGTGAGGCCGAGCGTCCGGGTCACCAGGGAAGGTCGATCTGCGGATCCGGGACCCCGGCTGTGCGCCAGGTGCCCTCGGTGTCGCGGTAGTAGCGGCGGCTC
>JAAYSB010000104.1 GCA_012518475.1 Intrasporangiaceae bacterium
ATCTCATCGATGACGACCGCGATCGAGTGCGGCAGCTCCTCCGAGACGCCTTCCAGTGCGGCCTCGCGGATGAACTCGGCGATGCGCGTCTCGGTCGGCTCGTCGGTGACCTCGCCCTCGGGGTAGAGCGGCGGGCCGGGCGGGAGGTGCTCCATGAGCTCGGAGACCACGATGTCGACCTGGTCACCGGTCAGGGCGCTGACGGGGATCACCGTCTCCCAGCGGATGCCGAGCTTCTCCTCCAGCGAGGCGATCTTCATCAGGTGCTGGGCGATGCGCTCGGGGCCGACGAGGTCGGTCTTGGTGGCGAGGGCGACCAGCTTGGGCCGCTTGGGCAGCTTGGCGATCTCGGAGAGCAGGTACTCGTCGCCGGGGCCGATCCGCTGGCTGCAGGGCAGGCACACACCGATGACGTCGACGCTCGACCAGGTCTCGTAGACGAGGTCGTTCAGGCGCTCCCCGAGCAGGGTGCGCGGGCGGTGCAGCCCGGGGGTGTCGACCAGGACGAGTTGGGCGTCCGGACGGCTGACCACCCCGCGGATGATCCGGCGCGTGGTCTGCGGCTTGCTCGAGGTGATCGCGATCTTCTCCCCCACGATCGCGTTGGTGAGCGTCGACTTGCCGGCGTTGGGGCGTCCCACGAAGCAGGCGAAGCCCGAGCGGAAGCCCTGCGGGAACGGGATCGGCCCGGGTGCGGGGGCACCGGCCGACTTGAGCAACGCCAGCTCGGCGGCGTCGAGGCCCTCGGTGTCGACCTGCCCGGGGTCGACCTGTTCGGTGGCGAGCTCGTCGCTCATGAGTCCTCCTTGGACGGCGTGGCAGGTGAGCGTGGGTCGAGCCTGCGGCGTCCGGACTCGCTGGCCGAGGCGGCGGCCAGCTCGACCATCGCGTCCACGGCGGTGTCGGAGTCGGCCGACTCGTCGATGAGCCCCGCGACCACGGTCTGGATGGCGTGGCGGCGGCCCGAGGCGCGCTCGGCGACCAGTTCGATGCCCTCCCAGACCACGACCGACCCGGGGATGGGGATCTTGTTGAGCTCCTTGGCCATGAGGCCGAGCACGGTGTCGACATCCTCGTCGTCGACGCGCAGGCCGAACAGCTCGCCGAGCTCGTCGACCGGGAGGCGGCTTGACACCCGGAACCGACCGTCGGCCAGCTGGTGGTGCGGGGGGATCTCCTCGTCGTACTCGTCGACGATCTCGCCGACGATCTCCTCCAGGATGTCCTCGATCGTGGCCAGGCCGGCCGTGCCGCCGAACTCGTCGACGACGATCACGACGTGGCTGCGGGTGAGCTGCATCTCCTTGAGGAGGGCGTCCACGGGCTTGGAGTCGGGGCAGAACGTCGGCGGGCGCATCAGCGACTCGACGGTCTCGCTCGACTGCGAGGTCGGGTTGTCGTAGGAGCGGCGGATCAGGTCCTTGAGGTACAGGATCCCGAGCACGTCGTCGACGTCGTTGCCGATCACGGGGATGCGGGAGTAGCCGCTGCGCAGGGCGAGGCTGAGGCCCTGTCGGAGGGTCTTGTTGGCCTCGATCCACACCATCTCGGTGCGCGGGACCATGACCTCCTTGACGATGGTGTCGCCGAGCTCGAAGACCTGGTGGATCATCCGGCGCTCGCCGGCCTCGATCAGGTCGGACGCCTCGGCCATGTCGACCATCTCGCGCAACTCGGCCTCGGAGTTGAACGGGCCGTCGGTGAACCCCTTGCCGGGGGTGACCAGGTTGCCGATCACGATGAGGATCTGCGGCAGCGGCCCGATGACGGTGGTCAAGGCCCAGATGAGCCCGACGGTCCGGAGGGCGATGACGTCGGCGTGCTGGCGGCCCAGCGTGCGGGCGGCCACGCCGATCAGGACGAACGACACGATCGTCATGGGGGCGATCGTGTAGAGCAGGCGCTCCCACAGGGCGCCGAAGCGGCCGAACACGACCACCCCGACCAACGCGATCGCGCTGATCTCGAGGACCATCCGCAGGAAGAGGGCGGTGTTGAGGTAGGGCGCCGGGTCCTGCATCACCTGCAGCAGCTTCTCGCCGTTGCGGGCCCCGGTCTTGACGTGGGCCTCGGCGCGCGACTTGCTGAACGACTGGAGCGCGGTCTCGATCGTGGTGACGAACCCCGCCACCAGGACACAGGCGAGCGC
>JAAYSB010000008.1 GCA_012518475.1 Intrasporangiaceae bacterium
CCGTGGTGGCGTCGAGAGGGGACCGACGCCACCTAGGAACGCCTTCGGGACGGGACGTTCCGGGAGAGGCGAGGGTGGCGTTCCGTGGTGGCGTCGAGAGGGGACCGACGCCACCTAGGAACGCCTTCGGGACGGGACGTTCCGGGACCGACGCGACCTAGGACGGCCTACGGCCGGTGCGGTGGCTGGTGTGGTCAGGCGGTCTAGCGGCCGGCGGGGGTGAGCCCGAGGCTGCGGCCCGCGAGTCCGCGGGAGCGGGTCGACAGACCCTTGGCGATGCCGCGCAGGGCGACGGCGGCCGGTGAGGTCGGATTGCCGAGGACGACAGGGGAGCCGGTGTCCGAGCCCTCACGGAGCGACACATCGAGAGGGATCTGCCCGAGGAGCGGAACCTCAGCACCGATCGAGCGGGTGAGCGACTCGGCGACCTGCTGGCCTCCGCCGCTGCCGAACAGCTCCTGACGGGTTCCGTCGGGCAGCTCCAGCCACGACATGTTCTCCACGACCCCGACGATGCGTTGGTGGGTCTGCAGGGCGATGGATCCGGCTCGCTCCGCGACCTCGGCCGCGGCCTGCTGGGGAGTTGTGACGACGAGGATCTCGGCGCCCGGAATGAGCTGGGCGATGGAGATGGCGACGTCGCCGGTGCCGGGGGGCAGGTCGAGCAGGAGGACGTCGAGGTCACCCCAGAAGACGTCGGCGAGGAACTGCTGCAGGGCCCGGTGCAGCATCGGTCCGCGCCAGACGACCGGCTGGTTGCCGGGGACGAACATGCCGATCGAGATGACCTTCACGTCGTGGGCGACCGGCGGCATGATCATGTCGTCGACCTGCGTGGGTCGGTGCTCGACGCCGAGCATGCGGGGAATGGAGAAGCCGTAGATGTCGGCGTCGACGACGCCGACCCGCAGGCCGGAGTCGGCCATCGCGGCAGCGAGGTTCGCGGTGACCGAGGACTTGCCGACCCCGCCCTTGCCGCTGGCCACGGCATACACCCTCGTCAGCGAGCCGGGCTTGGCGAAGGGGATCTCCTTCTCGGGGGCGCCGCCTCGCAGCTGCTGGCGCAGCTCGGTGCGTTGCTCGTCGGTCATCACACCGAGGGTGACGTTGACGGACGCGACGCCGTCGACCTTCATCAGGGCAGCGGTGGAGTCCCTCGTCAGGGTGTCCTTGAGCGGGCAGGCTGCGACGGTGAGCAGGATCGTCAGCTCGACGTGACCGGCATCGTCGATGGTGACGGTGTCGACCATCCCGAGCTCGGTGATCGGCTTGCGGATCTCGGGGTCATCGACCGTCGCGAGCGCGGCGATGAGGGCGTCGTGGGTGACTTCAGGCATCCATCCATGCTACGGCGTGGATGTGCGCTCGCTGTCCTGTCCCTCCTCGGGAGCGGTCGCCGGTGAGATCGCCCTCACCTGAAGGCCGCGATCCTCCATCTCGTCGAGCAGGGCACGCAGCTCGGAGCGGACGAAGTCGCGGGTCGCGTTGTCGCGCATCGCGATGCGCAGGGCGGCAACCTCGCGGGTGAGGAACTCGGTGTCGGCGAGGTTGCGCTCGGCCTGGAGCCGGTCCTGCTCGAAGGCGACCCGGTCCCGGTCCGCCTGACGGTTCTGCGCGAGGAGGATCAGCGGCGCGGCATACGAGGCCTGGAGGGAGAGGATGAGGGTGAGCAGCGTGTAGTTGAGCTCGCGCGGGTCGAACTGCAAGTCCGTCGGGCCGTAGGTGTTCCAGAGCAGCCAGAGCGCGACGAAGACGGTCATGCCGATGATGAACTGGACCGTGCCCATGAAGCGGGCGAACTGCTCGGCGATGATGCCGAACGCCTCGTTCGACATGCTGCTCGGCCGGCGCCAGCGGCGGCCGGCCTCGCGGGGCTGGTCGATCCGGTCGCGCTCAGCCATGGCCCAGCCCCGTGACGGCCGGCAGGTCCTCGGAGACATCGTGCCGGTCCTCGCGCCAGTCGTCCGGCAGGAGGTGGTCGAGGACGTCGTCGACGGTGACTGCCCCGAGGAGATGTCCGTCCGGGTCGCACACCGGGAGGGAGACGTGGTTGTAGGTAGCCATGATCCGGGTGATCCGCCCGAGCGGGTCCTCCGGGGACAGCGGCTCGACGTCCTTGTCGAGGATCGAGCCCACGGACGCGTGCGGTGGCTCCCGGAGCAGCCGCTGGATATGGACCATGCCGAGGTACTTGCCCGTCGGGGTCTCGAGCGGCGGACGGCACACGTACACAGCGGCAGCGCTCGCGGGAGAGATCTCCTCCTTGCGCACCGTCGCGAGGGCCTCGGCGATGCTCGCCTCCGGGCCGAGAATGAGTGGCTCGGTCGTCATCAGACCACCGGCCGACTCGTCGTCGTAGGCCCGCAGCCGCCGCACCTGCTCGGCGTCGTCGGGCTCCATGAGGGACATCAGCTCCTCGGCCTGCTCCGGGTCGAGCTCGTTGAGCAGGTCGGCCGCGTCATCGGGCTCCATCGCCTCGAGGACGTCGGCGGCGCGGTCGGCCTCGAGGCCGGCGAGGATCTCGACCTGGTCGTCCTCGGGAAGCTCCTCGAGGACATCGGCGAGCTTGCTGTCGTCGAGGGCCTGAGCGACCTGGGCCCGGCGCGTGGCGGGGAGGTCCTGGATCACCTCGGCGAGATCGGCCACCTTGAGGTCGGCGTAGGTCTCGAGGAATCGCTCGACGCTCTGCTCACCGCCACTGTCGAGCAGACCGGTGACGTCGGTGATGTCGGCGACGAAGGTCTCCCCCTTGCGCCGGGTGAGCCGGGACAGCGTCGACGTGGCGCGCTTGCCCACCCGGCAGAAGACGCGGGAGACGACCCAGTCCCGGTTCGCCTGCTTCTCGATGCCGAGGTCCTCGACGGTCACGTCGAGAACACCGTCGTCGGTGCGGGCGCGGACCTGACGGTCGAAGATCTCGGCAAGCACGAGGGTCTCGTTGGCGCGCTGCTCGAAGCGACGCATGTTGACCAGCCCGGTCGTGATGACCTGGCCACCCTCGACGGAGGTCACCCGCGTCATCGGGAGGAACACCCGTCGCCGGCCCGGAACCTCGACGACGAGGCCGATGGCGCGGGGTCGACGGCTCGAGGAGGTGATGACGACGTCGCGGACCTTGCCCACCTGGTCGCCCAACGGGTCGAAGACGGTGAGCCCGGCCAGGCGGCCGACGAAGACGCGGGACTGAGTGCTCACCGCGTCAGACTACCGAGGACCGAGCCCGGTGCGTCGAAGGTCGCTCAGGACCGGCCGGCGTGCCAGGGACGCCAGCCGACGGTCGTCGCGGGTGCGGGGAGGAGCGTGGCGGCGCCAGAGCCGGCCTCGTCGCCGGTGACCGGGGTGAGCGGCTCACCGAAGGGGTGCAGCGCATACACGGACCCGGACTCGGCCCACCGGTCGGCGAGGTCGTCCGTGGCGTTGAGACGTTCGGCGGCCAGGGCAGCCACGGCGCTCTCCCAGGACTCGCTGCGCGGAGCGAGGAGATGAGCCGTCGCCCTGACCGTGATGAGCCGGCCCCCGGAGTCCTTGCTACGCAGGATGAGGGAGACGACCTCGGGAAGTGGCGGAAGCAGCTGCTCACCCTCCCCGGAGACGAGATAGAACCGGTCGGTGTCCCAGGCGTGCCAGACCGCGAAGGACCGCTCCCCGGGGACATCCACCCAGAGTATGTCGGACTTCTTGGCCGCCTCGGCGAGCAGGCCGGTGATGTCGACGGTCTTCTCCGCCAGGGTCTCGGCGTCGCTCGTCGGCTGCCCGCCGGGTGCGTCGGTCGTCACACGTGAACTGTCTCATAACCGGTCCCCGGTGTTCCTTGCTAGCGTCACCATGACCCGTCTGTCTCCTCCCCGTACCCGCAAAGGTGAGCCATGCGCAGCCCCAAGGACTTCTTCGCCCCTCTCGCGGTCGGTGCCCCCGCCCCCGTCCGCGAGGTGCCCGCCCGACCGAGTCGGATGATCCACTTCTTCGACCCGAGCAACCCGAAGATGGCGGCCAAGGTTCCTGACCTCGTCGGCACCGTCGACGTCCTGCTCGGCAACCTCGAGGACGCCGTCAAGGCCGACAACAAGGAGGCCGCCCGGCAGGGACTGGTCGACATCGCCAAGGCCACCGACTTCGGCGAGCACACCCAGCTCTGGACCCGGATCAACGCCCTCGACAGCCCCTGGGTCCTTGACGACCTCACGACCCTCGTGACCGAGATCGGTGACCGGCTCGACGTCATCATGGTCCCCAAGGTCCAGGGGCCCGAGGACATCCACTATGTCGACCGGCTGCTCGCCCAGCTCGAGGCCCGTGCCGGACTCACCCGGCCGATCCTCGTCCACGCCATTCTCGAGACAGCCAGAGGAGTCGCGAATGTCGAGGCGATCTGCGGGGCGTCACCGCGGATGCAGGGCATCTCCCTCGGACCGGCCGATCTCGCGGCCGACCGCCGGATGAAGACGACCCGGGTCGGCGGCGGGCACCCGGGCTACCTCGTCCGGCAGGACCCGCCGGCAGGCGTCGA
The DNA here is from genome assembly GCA_012518475.1 of Intrasporangiaceae bacterium. Taxonomy (GTDB): domain Bacteria; phylum Actinomycetota; class Actinomycetes; order Actinomycetales; family Dermatophilaceae; genus F2B08. The sequence continues at coordinate 4,508 of JAAYSB010000008.1, forward strand.
GGACGCCGTCAACGCCGAGCGCACGATCTATCAGCAGGACCTCTGGCACTACACGATCGCGCGCATGGTCGACGCCTGCGCCATGCACGGGATCTTCCCGTACTACGGTCCGTTCGGGGACATCAAGGACGTCGTCGCCTGTGAGGACCAGTTCCGCAACGCCTTCCTCCTCGGCTGCGTCGGCACCTGGTCCCTCCACCCGGTCCAGATCGAGATCGCCAAGCGGGTCTTCAGCCCGTCGGCCGAGGATGTCGCGCACGCCCGGAGAGTCAAGGCGGCGATGGGGGACGGCACCGGAGCCGTCATGCTCGACGGCAAGATGGAGGACGACGCCAGCCTCAAGCAGTGCCTTGTCATCCTCGAGCTCGCCGACCGGCTCTCGGCCAACGACCCGGAGCTCGCCGAGCTGTATGCGGACTCAAGCGACGGAGAGGGTGAGTGACGATGAGCGGAGCAGTCGCATACACCCCGCGCCGGTCCGTCCTCTATATGCCGAGCTCGAACGAGCGCGCCCTGGAGAAGGCCAAGTCGCTGCCTGTGGACGGGCTCATCCTCGACCTCGAGGACGCGGTCGGTCCTGGGGACAAGGAGGTGGCCCGAGCGGCTGCCTGCGCCGCCGTCCAGTCGGGGGAGTACGGCCACCGCGAGCTGACGATCCGGGTCAACGGCCTCGGAACCGAGTGGCACGAGGCCGACCTCGAGGCGGCATGCCAGGCCGGACCTGACGGCATCGTCGTCCCGAAGGTCAACAGCGCCAAGGAGGTCAAGAACCTCGAGAAGGCACTGGTCAGGTTCGGTGCCCCGGACCGGACCCGGCTGTGGGCGATGATCGAGACACCGGAGGCGATCTTCAACGCCCGCAAGATCGCCGCGGCTTCGGACCGGCTCGCCGTGTTCGTCATGGGGACCAACGACCTCGTCAAGGAGCTCCAGGCCCTCCACGTTCCTGGTCGGGAACCGCTCATCGCGGCCTTGTCCTGGGCGCTCCTGGCTGCCCGACGGTCCGGGGTGGCGATCCTCGACGGCGTCTACAACAACGTCAAGGACGCCGCGGGCTTCGAGGCGGAGTGCGTCCAGGGCCGCGACATGGGCTTCGACGGCAAGACCCTCATCCACCCGGGCCAGGTCGAGCCGTGCAACGCGATCTTCGCGCCGTCCGCGGACGCCGTCGAGGAGGCCCGCGGGATCATCGAGGCGTTCGAGGCCGGTGAGGGCACCGGTGTCGTGACCTACAACGGCAAGATGATCGAGAACCTGCACGTCGACATCGCCCGCCGGGTGCTGGCCACGCACGAGGCGATCACCGCCCGCGGCTGACGTCTGGAAGGCAGCGCGCAGTCCACTGCAACCTTTGCGGCCCCTGGTGCGTCTTGGTAGTGAGGGTGTCGTCGTGATACCCCAGACCGGACGAACCGAGGGATCGGAGCGATGAGGGCAACGAGCCAACGGCGGTGGACCGCACTCGCGATAGGTGCTGCCCTGGCGCTCACCCTGTCCGGCTGCGGTGAGCCGGTCGATGGCCCACTGGCGTCCGGCCCCGACAACCCGGTAGCCACCACCGCACCGTCCGCGCACGCGACCCCTCCCACGCCGAGCCGAGCACCGCAGGCCCCGCCGAGAACGAGCGAACCGGCGACGCCCTCGGTGACGCAGCCACCGCCCTCATCGCCGAGCACGAAGCCCGCGGCCGAGCCACCGGCGACCCACTCGCCCACGGCGACATCGCCGTCCCCGTCGACGCAGCCGACACGTCCACCGCGCACCTCGCTGCAGCTCGGGGACCGTGGTGAGCAGGTTCGCCTGCTCCAGCAGCAGCTGAGCGATCTCGGGTACTGGCTGGGCGAGCCAGACGGCCACTTCGGCGGTCTCACCCAGCAAGCTGTCTTCGCCCTCCAGAAGGCGGCCGGCATCACCCGGGACGGCATCGTCGGCCCGCAGACCAAGGCGGCACTCGCCGCTGCCACCCGGCCCTCTTCCCGCGTCGGCGGGACGGGTGTCGAGATCGACCTCACCCGTCAGCTCCTCCTCGTCGTCCGGGAGGGCAACGTTGTCCTGACCATGAACACGAGCACAGGAAACGGGCAGGAGTATGTCTCCCGTGGCACCCGGAAGATCGCCCGGACCCCGACCGGGAGCTTCGCCGTCTATCGGATGGTCGACGCGACCGAGAAGGCCGAGCTGGGTGAGCTGTACCGACCGATGTACTTCTACGGTGGGTATGCCGTCCACGGGTCCCCGAGTATCCCCGCCTATCCGGCATCGCACGGCTGCGTGAGAGTGAGCAACTCGGCAATGAACATGCTCTGGTCGACCGGGTACCTCGCGATGGGCACTGCCGTCACGGTCTATGCCTGATCTCAGCCCGCTGCTCGCCGATGAGGCGGAACCCCTGGCATGTGCGCTACGTGACCGGGTCAGCGGTCCGTACCTGCGGTAGCGCACAGATCGGCGAAGAGCACCTCGCCGTCGACGCTCAGCCCCTGCCGGGTGAACCACTCGCTGATGTTGTGGCAGTCACGGTGCAGGAAAGCGAAGCCCTGCGGGTTGCCGATGATGTCGACGACCTGCGGCCAGTCGATGATGATCACCCGGGTGGCGTGCACGAGGACGTTGTATGCGCTGAGGTCACCGTGCGCCCAGCCGGCGGCGGCGAGCAGCGTGAGCGCCGCATACAGCTGCTCGAACAGGTCCTTGAGCAGGGCCCGACCGGGACGGATCGCGGCAAGCCGGGGTGCGGCGACCCCGTCGGGGTCGCCGATGAACTCCATGAGCATCTCGCGCCCATCGAGCTGGACGGGGTAGGGCACGGGCAGACCGCGGGTGTGCAGCTCGCTCAGGGCCGCGAACTCGGCGCCCGCCCACTGGCCGGAGACCAGCTGCTTCCCGAACTCGGTGCGCCGGGCCATCGCCCGCATCTCCCGGCTGCGGCGCACACGGCGGCCTTCGAGATAGCCGGCGTCGCGGTGGAAGAGTCGATGGTGGTGGGTGCGGAACCGCTTGGCGGCGAGGAGGGTGTCCGCCGCGGGCGATGAGGTTCCGTCGGGAACCCAGCGTCGCACGAGGTGGACGTCTGCCTCCTTGCCGGTCTTGAGGACGCCGAGGTCGGCGTCGACGGCACCGAGGGAGGTGATGACCCAGTCGGGTCGTGGGGCAGGCCCGTGCTGGGATCGGTCCCAGCTGGACCAGCGGTCGCCCTCGGGCGGGGCGTCAGGGAATGAGTCGAGCGCGAAGCGGCTCGGCTTCTCGGGGGTGCTCACAGTGAGTTGTCTCCATCGGAAGGACTGGGTGTTGGCGGGGCGTGCTGGTGCGCTGTTGCGCACCACGGGATGCAGTCACGGCAGGCTCCTTCCGACGGATGAACGGCTGACAGGACAATCATCGCGGTCGCGACGGAATTGCGCGAGTGATTTTCCGAGCCCGTCACCGGGGTCGCACACGCCGATCGTGGCTGGACTCACACCCCGAGGCGGTGTCCTTCGATCGGCTGCGGCGGCATACTCGTCGAAGGACCATCACCCGACTTCCGACAACTCCACCAAGGCGGCGAATCACGCATGTCCCGACTGCAGACCACCGACAACCTCACCGAGGAGCAGACCGAGCTGATCAAGCTGGTCCGCGAGTTCGTCGACGAGCAGATCATCCCGGTCGCCCAGGAGCTCGAGCACAAGGACGAGTACCCGACGGACATCGTCGAGGGCATGAAGGAGATGGGCATCTTCGGGCTGATGATTCCCGAGGAGTACGGCGGTCTCGGTGAGTCGCTGCTCACGTATGCGCTGTGTGTCGAGGAGATCGCCCGCGGCTGGATGAGCGTCTCCGGCGTGATCAACACCCACTTCATCGTCGCCTACATGCTCATGCGGCACGGGACCGAGGAGCAGAAGCAGAAGTACCTCCCGAAGATGGCGACCGGTGAGATCCGCGGCGCGTTCTCGATGTCGGAGCCGGCTCTGGGCTCGGACGTCTCGGCGATCAAGACCAAGGCCGTCAAGCAGGGCGACAGTGACGAGTGGGTCATCAACGGCCAGAAGATGTGGCTGACCAACGGCGGCTCCTCCAACCTGGTCGCCGTGCTCGTCAAGACCGACCTCGGTCACGAGAGCGTCTACAAGAACATGACGACCTTCCTCGTCGAGAAGGAGACCGGCTTCGGCGAGACGGCCCAGGGCGTGACGGTCCCGGGCAAGATCGACAAGATGGGCTACAAGGGCATCGACACCACCGAGATGGTGTTCGAGGGTCACCGGATCTCCTCGGACCAGATCCTCGGTGGGGAGCCGGGCAAGGGCTTCTTCCAGATGATGGACGGCGTCGAGGTCGGCCGGGTCAACGTGGCGGCCCGAGCCTGCGGGCTGGCGATGCGCGGCTTCGAGCTCGGCATCGCCTATGCCCAGCAGCGCGAGACGTTCGGCAAGCCGATCGCCCAGCACCAGGCCATCCTGTTCCGCCTCGCGGAGATGGCGACCAAGGTCGAGACGGCGCACAACATGATGGTGCGCGCGGCCAGGATGAAGGACTCCGGTGAGCGCGTCGACGTCGAGGCAGGCATGGCCAAGATGCTCGCCAGTGAGTACGCCAACGAGGTCGTCGAGGACTCCTTCCGCATCCACGGCGGCTACGGCTACTCCAAGGAGTACGAGATCGAGCGCCTCATGCGCGAGGTGAAGTTCATGCTCATCGGGGAGGGGACCTCCGACATCCAGAAGATGATCATCGGACGCCGCCTCCTCGAGGAGTACAAGCTCAAGGGCTGAACCGGGAGGAGTACAAGCTCAAGGGCTGAACCGGCCGGGCACTCAGCCAGTTCACAGCGCACTCTGAGAGACTGGCGACATGAGCATGGCCACGCCCGCGAACCGGGTGCCTCAGAGCAGACTGACCCTCGAGTACCCCATGTCCCTCGGGGTGTTCGACACCTATGACGAGGCACAGAAGACCGTCGACTACCTCTCCGACCACGAGTTCCCCGTGGAGAACGTCCTCATCGTGGGGACCGATCTCAAGCAGCTCGAGCGCGTCACCGGCCGACTCACCCTCGGCAAGATCGCGGCCGGTGGCGCGGTCTCGGGTGCCTGGCTCGGAGCCTTCGTCGGTCTGATCTTCGCGATGTTCGCCCAGGACGGTTTCCTCGTCGCGCGGGTCTTCATGACGATGGCCTTCGGTGCGCTCTTCGGCCTCATCTGGGCCCTGGTCGGATACCGGTTCGCCGGTGGCGGCGACCGCGACTTCATGTCGATCTCGCAGGTCGTCGCGACCCGCTACGAGGTCCTCACCGAGCACAAGCTCGTCGCCCAGGCGCGCGAGCTGATCACCCAGATGGACCCGATGCGAGCCGCCCAGGAGCAGGTCCGTCGAGCTCGAGAGGAGGCCCTGCGGGCCCACGAGCAGCAGGAGGGCCAGGCCTGATGACGACTGCCGATGCCGCTGCCCAGGAGAGACTGCCGGAGCTCACCCCGGAGGTCGATCGCTTCCTCTGCGTTGTCGCCCACCCTGACGACATCGAGTACGGACTCAGTGCCGTCGTCGCGAAGTGGACTGATGCAGGGGCGACCGGTTCATACTTCCTCCTCACCAGTGGCGAGGCCGGCATCGACGCCATTCCGCCGGCCGAGGCGGGGCCGGTACGGGAGCAGGAGGAGCGCGCGAGCGCTGCCGTGGTCGGGGTCGGGGAGGTCGCCTTCGCCGGCCACCCGGACGGCAACGTCGTCTACGGTCTCGACCTGCGCCGGGACATCGTTCGGGCCATCCGTCGGCACCGCCCCCAGGTCGTCATGACACTCACCCACGCCGAACGCTTCGGCAACGGCTTCCCGAACCAGGCCGACCACCGCGCAGTCGGCCTGGCCACCCTGGACGCAGTTGCCGACGCCGGCAACCGGTGGATCTTCCCCGAGCTCGTCGACGAGGGGCTCGAGCCCTGGCACGTCCGCTATCTCGCCGTGAGTCCCACCAGCGCCCCGACGCACTTCGTCGACGTCTCCAGCACCTTCGAGCGGGCGGTGGCCTCCCTCGAGGAGCACCGCGAGTACCTGTCGGCCCTGCCGGAGGACTATCCGGCACCGCGCGATCTCCTCGGGGGCTTCCTCCGCCCGGCGGGTGAGCAGGTCGGCGTCGAGTATGCCCTCATGCTCGACGTCATCGACCGGGGCTGAGCGCGGCAACCCAGCACCTGCCCCGGTCAGTGGGCCACCCCGGTGCGGGTCAGCGGCTCTGCACCTCAGCGATCCAGGCCTCGACCTCGTCGGCACTGCGCGGCAGGTGCTCGGACAGGTTCTCGTGGCCCTCCTCGGTGACGACGACGTCGTCCTCGATCCGCACGCCGATGCCACGGAACCGCTCCGGGGCGAGCAGGTCGTCGGCCTTGAAGTACAGGCCAGGCTCGACCGTGAGGACCATCCCGGGCTCGAGCTCGGCGTCCATGTACTCGTCACGGGTCGCCAGGGCGCAGTCGTGAACGTCGATCCCGAGGTGGTGGCTTGTGCCGTGGACCATCCACCGGCGGTGGTACTGCCCGTGCTCCTTGTCGAGGGTGTCCTCGACGCTCACTCCGTCGGGCAGTAGGCCCCACGCGTGGAGGTGCTCGGCGATGACCCGGATCGCGGCTGCGTGGACGTCACTGAACTTGTTGCCAGGTCGGACCGCGGCCAGTCCCGCCTGCTGGGCCTTGTAGACAGCGTCGTAGATCTCGCGCTGGGCGTCGGTGAACCGGCCGCTCGCCGGGAGAGTCCTCGTGATGTCGGCCGTGAAGAGCGAGTCGAGCTCGACCCCGGCGTCGAGGAGGATCAGGTCGCCGTCCTCGATGTCGCCGGTGTTCTTGATCCAGTGCAGCGTGTTCGCGTGGTCGCCGGCAGCGCAGATCGAGTCGTAGCCGACACCGTTGCCCTGGTGGCGGGCGTGCAGGCCGAAGACCCCCTCGACCCAGCGCTCGCCGCGTCCTTCCTCGACTGCTCGAGGCAGGTCGGCGATGACGGCCTCGAACCCGACCTTGGTCGCGTCCACCGCGTCGCGCATCTGCTGGATCTCCCACTCGTCCTTGATCATCCGCAGGTGGGACAGCGTGTGGGCGAGATCGTCGTCCTGGTCGGCCAGACCGTCGTCGGCCTGGCCGTTCTCCACCCGCGCCTGGTCGAGCTGAGCCGTCAGCGCGCGGTCGGCGTCCCGGACCATCCGGATCGTCGTCCGACCCGCGTCCTTGACCGCCGCGTCGGCGAACTCGCCGATGTCCCGGGCGCTCAGACCCAGCTCGGCCTCGATGTCCTCGAGTGTCGGGCGGGCTCCGACCCAGAACTCGCCGTAGCGGGCGTCGTCGAAGAACTCGTCGCTCTCGCGGTCGGCGAGCGGCTTGAAGAACAGCACCGACTCGTGACCGGCTGGTTCGCCGTTCTCGTCGAAGATCGGCTCGAGCACGAGCACCGCATCCGGCTCGCGGTCGGCGCCGAGGCCGGTGAGGTGGGCGAAGGCACTGTGCGGTCGGAAGACGTAGTCCGTGTCGTTCGAGCGCACCTTCAGGCCTCCGGCGGGGACGATGAGTCGCTCGCCCGGGTACTGGGCGGAGACGACATCCCGGCGTGGTGCCGCGTACCGGGCGGACTCGCTGAGGTCGGGGCGGGTGTCGGGTCGAGGTGCCCAGCCCTGCTTGACGAAGGTGCGGAACTCGTCGGTCGTCACCCGCGCGCGGTTGTCTGCCTTCTTCTGCTCTTCACTCACCCGCCCATGGTCGCACGGCGCGAGTGGGGGAGCGGTACGCATCGCGTACCCGTCCTCCGTAAGTTCTAGTTGATCTATAACTATAGGGTATGCTGTGGTCATGTTGATCAGGATCAGCGAGTCGAGTGAGACGCCGATCTACCGGCAGATCGCCGATGGGATCCGACGCGAGATCGCCCAGGGGAGAGTCGGGTCGGGTGACCGGTTGCCACCGGCGCGGGATCTCGCCGACGCGCTCGGGGTCAACATGCACACGGTGCTGCACGGATACCAGGACCTCCAGGAGGAGGGGCTCATCCACCTGCGGCGCGGCCGCGGGGCTGTCGTCGCCGACGGAGCCGCCCCTGCGGCGCAGCTCCAGTCCGCAGTCGCCGAGTTCACCGCTGCTGCCCGCCACGCCGGCCTCTCCGGGAACGAGGCCGCCCAGCTCATCAGGAAGGCGATGTCATGACCAGTTCGCACGACGACACCCGTGAGTACCCCGACCGGTGGAGCCCGCAGCGCAGGGCCTGGCTGGCCCTGTTCCTGTGGCCGCTGGTCATCACTGCTGCTGGAGTGCTCTGGTACCTCAGCTTCAAGCACCAGCTCCCCGAGCAGGTGGCGACCCACTGGAGCCGTCGGGGTCCGGACGGATTCACCCATCGGGACACCCTTGCCTGGATTGTGGGGGTGATGGGTCTGACCATGCCGCTGCTCATCGGCGCGGTTATCCTCGCCATCGCCGGCCGGGACGGGGCGCACCGACGCACCGCGGTGGGATTCACCGCCGGGCTCGCGGTGTTCAATGTGGGCCTCATGGTGCTGGCCTCCTGGGAGCAGCGCGGGCTGGCCGACGGTGCCCTGGCCCGCGATGTGGAGTGGCCGCTTGTCGTCTCTCTCGTCGCCTCGGTCATCGTCGGTGTCCTGGCTGCGTTCACGGTGCCGGGCACTGTGCGTGGTCAGACCCGGGCCAGTGCGCCGGTCCCCGACGGCGCGCTCCGGACGCGACTCGCCGCGGGGGAGCGGGCTGTCTGGAGCCGGTTCATCGCCCCAGGGCGCTGGTTCTGGATCCTGATGGGGTTCGTCCTGCTGTCTCTGATCCCCGTCGGATTCCTCAGCGGCGCATGGGTATTCACTACCATCATGGTCATCCTCGTGCTCCTCCCGCTCCTCGGCTTCTCGGTGTTCCGGGTGACGGTCGGCGAGACCGGTCTGATGGTGCGCGGCGGCCTGGGGTTCCCGCGCTGGCACCTGCCGCTCGAGGACGTCGCCGAGGCCCGGGTGGCAGCAGAGATCGACCCGATGGGCCACTTCGGTGGCTGGGGCTACCGGATAGGGCTGCACGGGAAGACCGGCTTCGTCGTCCGCAAGGGGCCGGGTCTCGAGGTCGAGCGCGGTGACGGCACGTCGTGGATGATCACCGTCGACGAGCCGGAGGAGGGTGCGGCGCTGCTCAACACCCTCGCGGACCGGGCCCGCTGACACAGGGGCGACGCGCGAACAGGCAGAGCGTCTCCGGCCCGTCGCCCTCGGCGCCGTGGCGGAACCACTCGAGGTCGGTCAGGCCGACGCGACGGGCGGCGGCCAGGACCACGGCCGGGTCGTGATGCACCCGGACCGGTCCGTCCCCGGTGACGACGTCGGGGCCGACGGTGCAGGTGAGCACGGCATACCCCGTCTGCGTGAGCGGGCGGGTGAGGGCGGTGAGGACGTCGACCAGCTCGGACTCTGCGAAGAGATCGAGGACGCCGAACGCGAGCGTGACCCCCCACCCGTCCGCGCCCGCCGGACGCATGAGCCGCCGCAGGTCACGGGTCTCGAAGTCGACGGAGGGGTATGCCTGGCGCGCCTTCTCGACCATCGCCGGTGAGACGTCGCTGCCGCTGACCACCGCGCCGCGGGTGGCCAGCTCGCCGGCCACGTGGCCGGCCCCGCAGGCCGCGTCGATGACGGGTCGGCCGTCGGCGAGGTCGATGACCCGGTCGAGCAGCCACGACTCAAAGGGGCTGGGGTCGCGGCGGGTGGCCGCGTCGGCAGCAGCCTCGAAGTGGGCAAGGACCGCTGCGTCGCGGGCCTTCGCACCCTCGGTGGTCGGAGCATCGAGGTCGAGGGCTGCCTGCGCGGCGGACTCAGCGGGACCGCCGGGGACCTCGACCGGACCGAGCAGGTGGATCCACCGGGGGTCCTGCCAGCCGGGGCGCTTCG
>JAAYSB010000105.1 GCA_012518475.1 Intrasporangiaceae bacterium
CTCGCCGGGCGCGAGCCGATCGGAGACGCAGGCGGATTCGCCTGGACCGCCTCCGGCGACCCGGAGGCCGCAGGCGCCCTGGTCCGCCACTTCGCCGTCACGCCGTGAAAAGCCGAGCGCCGCATACCGGATCGGTATGCGGCGCTCGAGGTGTCGAGACGCGCTGGGCTCAGCGGGGGTCGACGTCGGTGCGGTCGACGCGCGACCCGGTGCCCGGGTCGACGTGGCTCTCGCGGGTGGTCGTGTAGCCACCGGTGCGGCCGGTCGCTCGCATCGCGAACGAGAGGATGATGGCGAGCAGGCCGGCGGCGATGAGGATCCAGCCGAGGGTGCTCTCTGCGATGCCGGGAATGTCGGCAGTGACGACGTCAAAGGCGAAGACTGCGCCCAGGACGAGAAGGATGACTCCGAGGCCGATCCACATGGTTCCTCCTAGAAACTCAGGACATGACGGCTCGACGGTAGCGCGTGCGCGCCCTGGACAGCGTGCGGCGCGCAGCACCGGTTGCGGTCGTGGCGGGACCGGTGTGCGCCTCATCGACGTCCGCGCAGGTCAGCGACTCAGAGCCGCCGGTCGCTAAGGACGGGGAAGGTGGAGCGGGCGCGTGCGACATCATCGAGATCGATCACGAGATCGAGGATCTCCTCGCCCGAGCCGGCGGTCGCGAGCACCGCGCCGGTCGGCGCAACGACCTGGGAGTGTCCGCCCATCTCGACCCCACCGTGGGTGCCGGCGGTGTTGCAGGCCAGGACGAAGCACTGGTTCTCGATCGCGCGGGCCTGACCGAGCAGCGTCCACGCAGCGACGCGGGCGGTCGGCCAGGCCGCAGGGATGATGAACAGGGACGCGTCGGAGTCGAGCTGGCGCCGGTAGAGCTCGGGGAAGCGCAGGTCGTAGCACGTCGAGAGCGCGGCCCGCTCCCCGCTCGGCAGCTCGACGAGGACGACCTCGCCCCCGGCCTCCATGACCTGGGGCTCGACCGAGCCGAAGCCGAAGCGGTGGATCTTGCGGTAGGCGACGATCCGGGAGCCGTCGGCGCCGAAGAGCAGCGAGGTGTTCGCCAGGGACTTGCCCTCCGGCCCGGGGGTCTCGAGACGTTCGACGATCGAACCCGCGTGCAGCAGGATCCCGCACTCCGCCGCCAGCGCACTCATCGCCTGGGCCACGGGGCCGTCCACGGCCTCGGCCTGGTCCTTCCACCTCGTGGGCTCGAAGGCGGTCTGTGGCCACAGCTCGGGCAGGACGACAAGGTGGGCTGCAGGTCGGCCGTCGCTGTCGTCCGGCGACCCGACGGTGGGCGGCTCGCCGGTGGGCGACTCGGGGGGTGGCGCGGCGCATACCGATCGGACCAGGTCGGCGACGCGGGCGGTGCGGTCGACGACCGACTCCTCATCGCCGTAGCCGAGCTGGATCAGGGTGACGCGCAGGGGGGATGCCATGGTCGTCAGCCTCCCATGCGGTCCCGCGCGCGCCTGCGCTCGGCGAGCCACTCGTTGTACGCGGCAAGCTCGGCGTCGCCGTCGCGGCGGGCCTGGCGGTCCTTGCGCTTGGTCTCGGCCTTGTCCTGGCGGGCCCAGTTGCGGGCCACCATGAGGGCAAGGATCAGGGTGGGGATCTCGCCGACGCCCCAGGCGATCTCGCCGGCGCGGTACTGGTCGAGCCACGGGTCGGGCAGCCACGGCAGGTTGAGCTGGCCGTAGAAGTCGGGGGCGAGGAGGTACTCGGTGCCGGTGAGGATGACGCCGAAGAACGCGTGGAAGGAGATCGTCACGAAGAGGATGACGAGGAGCATGAGCGGGGGCCACTTGCGCGGGCCCGGGTCGATGCCGATGAGGACCCATGTGAACAGGTACCCGGTCAGGAAGAAGTGGGCCATCATGAGCAGGTGGCCGGTGTGCGTCGTCAGCGCGAGGTGGAAGGTCCGCGAGTAGTAGAAGATCGCCATCGACGCGAAGAACAGCACAGCGGCCACGACCGGGTTGGTCAGGGCGCGGTTCACGCGTGAGTGGGTGACCTGGAGGATGAGCTCGCGCGGGCCCCAGGTCTTGTCGCGACGGGCCTTGAGCGCCCGCAGCGCGAGGGTGACCGGGGCGCCCGGCACGAGGAGCAGAGGCACGAACATCGCGATGAGCATGTGCATGATCATGTGCGTCGAGAACAGCACCCGGCCCCAGATCCCGAGCGCGCCACACGTGGCATAGACGAACACGAGCCACCCGATGATCCAGACGACCGTGCGGCCGACGGGCCAGCGGTCTCCCCGGCGGAGCAGGCGCATGACACCGGCGAGATAGAGGCCGATGGCGAGGACGGCGATGGTGAGGAAGAGCCAGTCGATGCGCCAGGTGAGGAGATAGTCGGCGGCCGAGATGGGGCCCGGGTCGGGATAGCCGGTGAGGGTGTTCACCATGTCGGCGGGCGGGATCTCGCGCACGCCTGGAGGTTCACTGCGGCTCAGGGCGACGCCGAGTCCGATGGCGGCGAGCATGAGGAGGGTCTCGACGGAGGCGAGACGTGCGAAGAGCCGTCGGGATGCAGGTGATTCGCGCAGCGAGCGGACGACCGCGCGGCGCTGCTGCCAGCCCGCCAGCCCGAGCAGGACGAGCAGGCCGGCCTTGAGCGAGGCGAGGAGGCCATAGGTCGTGAAGAGGTTGTCGAGACTCCCGATCCTGATCCACGTCGACTGGATCCCGGACAGCGCGACGAACACATAGGACCACAGCGCCAGGACGGAGTAACGCTCGACGGAGGCCGCGAGGTCGGCGCCCTCACCGGGGTCGAGGAGGTGGGGTCGCATGATGGCCAGGGCGATGAGGCCACCCACCCAGACGGTCACGCCGAGGAGGTGGAACCCCATGGCGTTGACCGCTTCCTCGTGCCCTTCGGCGTTGCCCGCGTGCCCGGTCAGGGCATTGAGACCGACGGCGAACAGGCCGATGAGGGTCAGCCAGGTCATCGTCGAGCGGGCTGTCGCGAAGCGTGCGACGACGGCGATGCCGAGACCGATGAGCGCGGAGATCGCGAGGATCCGGGTGTAGTCGAGGACGAAGACGAAGGACCTGAACTGCGCGAACACCTCTCCCGACAGAGGCGACTCGCCCACGAGGTCGGCGAACGTGAACAGCGTGGTCAGACCTCCGGCGACGGCCCAGACGAGAGCCGACCAGGAGGCGTAGCGCATCGCGAGCGCACGGCGGTTCGTCGAGCCGCGCTCGGGCATGAGGAACGTGGCCAGTCCGGACAGCCCCACGGCCGTCGCGGCGGCGAACTGCCAGAGCAGTGTGAGGACTGGCAGCCCCCAGCGGACGAGCGCCCCGGGGTCGCCGTACTGCTGCGCCCCCGCGCCACCGGTGACGAGCAGACCGACGACCAGTGCGACCACTCCCGACACGCCGGCACCGACGACAACCCGCCCGGCAGTGCGGCGCGGCTCGGTCGGGACGGCGGTCGTGGTCATGCCCTCCAGCCTAGGTCGCCACGGCGTAGGCCTCCCACCGGTCTCAGGTATGCGCCGCGGACTCCTCCGCCCGGCTCACCGAGCGGTAACGGGCGGCGGCCAGCAGGAAGGCGATGAGGGCGGCGCCGACCGGCAGCGCGTACGCGGCGTGCGGGCCGAGGTGGTCGACGGCGATGCCGCCCAGCGAGGCGCCCATCGAGATCCCGACGAGGATGCCGGTGACCGCGATGGCCATGGCCTCGGTCAGCATGGCCCGCGGCACGAGGTGCTGCGTGAGCGACATCGCGGTGATGAGCATCGGCGCAGTAGCCGAGCCGGCGACGAGCATGACGACGGCCAGACCCCACAGGTCCCACAGCTCACCGACGATGAGGGCGGGGGCCTCGAGGATGAACATGCCGAAGGCCGCGATGAGCAGCCGCTTGGTCTGGCTCATCCGGAACTTCAGCACCCCGAAGATGATGGCCGACCCGGCCGACCCGACCGCGAACAGGGCGAGGATCGCCGAGGCCATCCCCGGCCTGCCCGCCTCGTCGGCCACCCCCACCGCGACGACCTCGTTGGCGCCGAAAATGACCCCCGTCATGACGAGGATCACGGCGATCGGGAGGATCCCCGGGAAGCGGATCGCCAGCCCGGCGGGTCGTTCGCTGAGCTGGTGGACGGGTGGCTCGGTGGTCGTCGAGAGGAGGAAGATGACGAAGCCGACACCGAAGAGGACTGCCCCGCCGAGCAGCCCGGCCTCGGGGAACCACAGTGTCGCGAGCGTGACCGCCAGGACCGGGCCAGCGACGAAGGACAGCTCCTCGAGCACCTGCTCGAACGAGAGCGCCGAGTGCAGGTTGTGCGGCTCCCCGCGGAAGATGTGCACCCAGCGGGCTCGGGACATGGGCCCGAGCTCGGGGGTGATCGACGCGACGCCGAAGGTGATGAAGATGACCCACATCGGCGCCATCACGGCGGACAGCCACACGGTGATGACGCAGAACGTCACGGAGAGCACGACGAACGGCAGCCCTGCTCGGCGCTGCCCGAACTTGTCGGCCAGTCGGCCGATGAAGGGGCCGGCCACGGCGAGGACGAGGATTGCGACGGCAGAGGCCGCCCCGGCCAGCGTGTAGGACCCGCGCCGCTGGCTGATCATGACGATGACTGCCACGCCGAACATGGCCCCGCCGATCCGCGCGAGCAGTCCGCCGAGGATGAAGGGCCAGACGTTCGGAGTCGACAGCACGGGTCGATAGGCAGCGAGCATGGCGGAGCCAGTATGTGGCTCTGACCTCATCGGGCGCCAACCCGTCCATCCGGTGCGGTGCACATGCCGGCGTCTGGCAGGGTGGAAGCATGCCCCGTTTCGCCCCCTTCCGAGCCCTTCGCTACTCCCCCGATGCCGACCTGCCCGCCGTCACGGCACCGCCCTATGACGTCCTCTCCGATGCCGATGTCGATCGCCTCGAGTCCCGGTCCGAGCACAACATCGTCCGGATCGACGTCCCGCGGGACTCGGCCGACATGACCGAGGACAGGTATGCGCGGGCCGGCTCTACGCTGCGCACGTGGGTCGAGCAGGGCGTCCTGGTGGAGGACGAGGCGGAGTCGTTCACCATCTATCGCATGACCTTCGTCGATGACCGGGGTCGCGACCGCGAGCTCGCCCTTGTCTTCGGTGCCGTCGAGGTCGTCGACGAGGGGGCCGGCGGCGTCCTCGCCCACGAGCGGACGACGCCCAAGGCGTCGACGGACCGGCTCGACCTGACCCGGGCCACGCACGCGAACCTCTCCCCCGTCTGGGGCCTGTCTCTCGGCTCGGGGCTGACCGACCTGTTGCACGAGCCCGGCGAGCGCCTCGGCTCAGTCACGGTCGACGGGGTGGTCCACGCCGTCGAGCGGGTGACGGACCCCGATCGGGTCGCCGCGATCCGGTCCGCGGTGGAGTCCGCCGAGGTGCTCATCGCCGACGGCCACCACCGCTACGGCGTCAGCAGGATCTTCCGCGACGAGGTCCGTGAGCAGACCGGCCGGGAGGACACCGACGCCGAGCTGACACTCATCGCGGTCGGCGAGCTCGTCCCGGACCAGCTGAGCATCGAGGCGATCCACCGCCTGTACTCCGGCAGCACCCACGACGAGGTCCGTAGCCGGCTCGCCGAGTGCTTCGACATCACCGAGGCGCCGATTCCGTCTCGAGCCATGCTCGCCGACCTCGAGGAGAAGGGCCGGCTCGCCCTGATCGGCCCGAGCGGTGACGCCGAGTGGCTCACGCCCAAGAAGGGCGCCTTCGACGATGTGCGTTCTCTCGACGGCGCGTGGCTCGAGGCAGCACTTGCCGGCTCGGATGTGTCCGTGACGTACCAGCACGGCGTCGACGAGGTGCTCGAAGCCGTCGTCAGCGGGCGTGCCCACAGCGCCGTCCTCATCCGGCCCACGTCGATCGAGGAGATCGAGCGCACCGGGCACGAGCGCCTGCTCATGCCGCCGAAGTCGACGTTCTTCACCCCGAAGCTGCGGACCGGACTCGTGCTCCGGCCGATGGACCTCGACTGACCAGCTCACCGGTGCAGTCGCGGGAGGACCACCGGGAAGTGGTCTCCGCTCAGCGCGAGGCTCCGACTCCGAGGAGGGCAGCAAGACCGAGCGCGCTGCGTGGCTCGTAGGCGTTGCGCCACAGCCCCCCGTGCACCGCGGCCTCGGCCTCGTCCTGCCACACGTGACCGAGGGACTTGCGCGGCCCGGTCATGACATCGCGGACGAGGAGAGCAGCCATGAGCGTGTTCGAGGTGCCCGGCTCGAAGACCTCGATGCCGAACCGGTGAGCACCCGCATACGCCGCGGCGAGCGCACGGTTCTTGATGACCGACCTCGTCCGGGTCGGGGGCGCGACATGGAAGGACACCGTCGCGCCCTCGTCGCGAGCCACCGCAGCCCGCCAACGCTGGACCCGCTTGGCGAGGAGATAGTTCGGCCCCTGCTGCGTCACGACGGAGTCGCTGATCCCCGGGTTCTCTCCCGGCACGTAGTTGCGGCGCAGCAGCCGGCCGCCACTCAGCGTCCGCAGCGGTCCACGGAGCACCTTTGAGACGCGACGGTTCGCATACGCGTCCGCAGATGCCTCAACCGCCGCGCCGGGAACGGCGAAGATGTCGGTGGGCGTCGCGAGGAAGCTCAGTGCGATCTCCCCCGGCTCGGACACCGACCGCACATGCTCAGTGAGAGCGTCGACCGCACACGACACCCGGACGTTCGTCCCACCGTCGGCGTAGACATAGTTGCCGAGCAGCCGGCGCCCGCCCAGGCCGCCCACCCAGGACGCCACGGTCGCGAGGTCGTGGATGAGGTCACCGCCGGCGCGCTGCTCGAGCGGGCCGTCACCGGGGCGCGCGGGCACGAGAAGACGCCCGGAGGACTCCCGGGCCGCACCGAGCACCGACTCCCAGAGACCGGGGCGTGGCAAGTCGACCGCGGCGACGGTGGCGCCCCAGCGGAGGAGGCTGCGCAACGGACCCATCTCCGCGGCTGCACCGAGGACGACGACCGTCGTGCCGGGCAGGGAGAGCCACTCAGGGTGGGCGATGACATCGTCGACCGCCGCTGCCAGGGACGGCTCGGCCACGCCGGCGGCGATCCAGGAGTCGACCTGCCGGCGCAGCGCGTCGCCGCGCAGACGCTCACCCTTGTAGGGCACCGACAGCTCGGTCTCCGGCTCGCCGGAGCCAAGGATCTCCTCCGTCTCAAGAGGCGCGGGTGCCTGACCGAAGGCGGCGGACAGGGGTACGTCGGCAGCATCGGGGTCGCCCCACTGCATCCGTCCGTTGATCGAGGTGAGCCCGTCCCGGGCGATGGTCAGGGCCGCCTCGGGTGACTGCAGCCCCGCTTCGACGAGTCTGCGGAACGGTCCGAGATAGTCCGCCCGCCAGTTCGTCTCACGCTCGGTGGCCGCAGAGCCGACCGGATCGACGGACCGCAGTGCGTCCGCGACAACAGCCCGACCGGTCGCGACCGTGGACCGGCGACCGTCGACCAGGGGGAAGACCACGCCCGTGGAGTCACTCATCACCCCAGCCTCTCAGACGCCCGCCCCGCGAGGGCTCAGAAGAGCATCGCCCGCGCGGGGTCCTCGAGGATCGAGGCGACGTCGGCGAGGAAGCGCGACCCGAGCTCACCGTCGATGTGCCGGTGGTCGAAGGAGAGCGCGAGCTGGCTGACCCAGCGCGGCACGATCTCCTCGACCGAGCCACCGGCGCCGTCGGCCCGCTCGACGACCCACGGCATCCGCCGCACGGCGCCGAAGGCCATGATCGCCGACTCCCCCGGGTTGATGATCGGGGTGCCGAGGTCGACGCCGAAGACGCCGACGTTGGTGATGGTGATCGTCCCGTCGCTCATGTCGGCCGGCTGGGTCCTGCCCTCGCGGGCGGTCGACGTGAGCTCCCCGATGGCCTCGGCGAGCTCGAGCATCGACAGGCTGTCGGCATCCTTGACGTTCGGCACGACGAGCCCGCGCGGCGTGGCCGCAGCGATCCCGAGGTTGACGTAGTGCTTGACGACGATCTCCTGCGCGTCCTCGTCCCACTCCGAGTTGATGAGCGGGTACTTCTTCGCCGCGAGGCACATCGCCTTCGCCAGGACGAGCATCGGCGTGACCTTGACGTCACGGAATGCCTTGTCCTTCTTGAGCTTCTCGACGAACTCCATCGTGGCGGTCACGTCGACGGTGATCCACTCGGTGACGTGCGGAGCGCTGAACGCCGAACCCGTCATCGCCTGGGCCATCATCTTGCGGACGCCCTTGATCGGCTCGCGGGTCTCCCGCTCACCCGGCTCGCGTGACGCCCGCGAAGGAGCGGAGGAGGTATGCGCGGAGCCGCTCTGCGCATACCCCTCGACATCGCTCCTGGTCACGACGCCGCCATCACCGGTGCCGGTGACCTCCGCGAGGTCGACCCCGAGGTCCTTGGCGAGCTTGCGCACCGGCGGTTTTGCGAGCGGACGGTCACCGGACGTGGCTCTCGGCGGAGCGGCCTCGGCGCTCATCGCCGCAGTCCCCTCCGCAGCCGGCGGCCGCTTGGACTGACCGCCACGGGTCGGGTTGAGCCGCACCTCGTGCTCGCCGCCGATGTCACCGTCGGGCTGGGCGACGTCGGCTGTGGCCTTGCGCGGGCGACGCTTGGCCTCGGTCTGCTTGACCCCGTAGCCGACGAGGACGGCCGTGCGACCGGTCGACGTCGTGCCGCCGATCTTGCCCTCCTCGATGGCCTCCTCGTCCACCTCGCCGTCGGCGTCGGTGAGCTTCGGGGCCGGTGAGCCCTCCATGCCGGGCTCCACAGCACCCTCGTCGGGCGCATCGTCGACGGACGTGGGGGCACCAGGTTCAGTCTCGACCGCGATGATCGGCGTCCCCACCTCGACAGTGTCCCCCTCGTTCACGAGGAGGGCCTTGACCTCTCCGGCGAACGGGACGGGCAGCTCGACGAGCGACTTGGCGGTCTCGATCTCGACGACGATGTCGTTGACCTTGACGGTGTCGCCGACCTTGACCTTCCAGGTGACGATCTCGGCCTCGGTCAGGCCCTCACCGGGATCGGGAAGGCGGAACTCCTTGACAGCCACAGCGTGGTTCTCCAGTTCTCCGTGACGACGGTTCAGTACGAGAGCGAGCGGTCGACCGAGTCCAGGACCCGATCGAGGTCGGGGAGGAAGTCCTCCTCGAGCCGGCTCGGCGGGTAGGGCACGTTGTAGCCGCCGACCCGCAGGACGGGCGCCTCGAGGTGATAGAAGCAGTCCTCGGTGAGCCGGGCGGAGATCTCGCCGCCGAGGCCGCCGAAGGTGGGGGCCTCGTGGACGATGACGACTCGACCGGTCTTCTTGACCGACGCGGTCAGGGTCGGCAGGTCGAGCGGCGAGAGCGTGCGCAGGTCGATGACCTCGAGGCTCTTGCCCTCCTCCTCGGCCACCTGGGCGGCCTGGAGGCAGGTCTTGACCATCGGCCCGTAGGCGAGGAGCGTGAGGTCGCTGCCCTCCTTGACGACCCTGGACTCGAAGAGACCGCACGGCGCGGCCGAGGTGTCGACCTCGCCCTTGTCCCAGTAGCGCCGCTTCGGCTCGTAGAAGATCACCGGGTCGTCGGTCTCGACGGCCTGCTGGATCATCCAGTAGGCGTCGGCCGGGTTGGCGCAGCAGACGACCTTCAGACCCGCGGTGTGGGTGAAGTAGGCCTCGTTGGACTCGCTGTGGTGCTCGACGGCACCGATGCCGCCACCGACCGGGATCCGGATGACGATCGGCATCTTCACCGCGCCGAGCGAGCGGGCCCGCATCTTGGCGACCTGGCTGATGATGTGGTCGAAGGCCGGATAGACGAAGCCGTCGAACTGGATCTCGACGACGGGCCGGTAGCCGCGCAGCGCCATGCCGATCGCGGTGCCGACGATGCCGGCCTCGGCGAGCGGGGTGTCGATGACTCGGTCCTCGCCGAAGTCCTTCTGGAGGCCCTCGGTCACCCGGAAGACACCACCGAGCTTGCCGATGTCCTCACCCATGAGGAGGACCTTGGGGTCCTTCTCCATCGCGGCGCGCAGGCCCGAGTTGATCCCCCGGGCAATGGTCATCTGGGTCGTGCTCATCAGTGCGCCCCCTCGAAGCTCTCGAGGTAGCGAGCCAGCTCGGCGCGCTCGGTCTCGATGACCGGGTGCTCCTCGACATAGATGTGGTCGAACATGGCCAGCGGCTCGGGGTCGGGCATGTTCAGGCAGCGCTCGCGGATCGAGGCGGCCAGCTCATCGCCCTCGGCCTCGATCTGGTCCATGAAGGCCTTGTCCATGATGCCTTCGCGCAGCAGCCACGTCGTGAACCGGGCGATCGGGTCGCGGTGCTTCCACACCTCGACCTCGGCGGAGATCCGGTACTTCGTGGGGTCGTCGGAGGTGGTGTGCGCCCCCATCCGATAGGTGAAGGCCTCGAGGAACGTCGGCCCCTGACCGCTGCGGGCGTTGTCGAGCGCGGTCTTGGTCACCGCATACACGGCGAGCACGTCGTTGCCGTCGACGCGCAGGCCGGGCAGGCCGAAGCCGCGGGCCCGCTGATAGATCGGGCTCGGGATCTGCTTGTCGTTCGGGACCGAGATCGCCCACTGGTTGTTCTGGCAGAAGAAGACCGTCGGGGCGTGGTTGACGCCGGCGAAGACGAGGGCCTCGTTGACATCGCCCTGGGAGGTGGCGCCGTCACCGAAGTAGGAGATGACGGCCGCGTCGCGGTCCTCGTCGCCGGTGCCGACGTCGCCGTCGCGCTGGATGCCCATCGCATACCCGGTCGCGTGCAGCGCCTGGGCGCCGATGACGATCGTGTAGAGGTGGAAGTTCTTCTCGTTCGGGTCCCAGCCGCCGTGGTTGACGCCGCGGAAGAGGCCGAGCAGATTGATCGGGTCGACGCCGCGGCACCACGCGACGCCGTGCTCGCGATAACTGGGGAAGGCGTAGTCCTGAGGGCGCATCGCCCGCCCGGACCCGACCTGGGCGGCCTCCTGGCCGAGGAGTGAGGCCCAGATGCCGAGCTCACCCTGGCGCTGGAGCGCGGTGGCCTCGGTGTCGACGCGCCGGATGAGGACGAGGTCGCGATAGAACCCGCGCAGCTCGTCGTCGGTGAGCGCCTCGATGATCGGGTCGTAGCGGTCGTTCGGGACCCGCTGCCCCTCAGGGGTCAGGAGCTGGATCATGTCCGGGCCGCCGCCGCTCTGGGCGGGTCGGGCATTGATCTCGGCCAGCGGATCGGCGGCCTTGCGGCTCGTCTGCTGCGAGGCCGGCACGGCTGGCTCGTCTGGAAAGTCGGCATCCGGCTGGTCGCCCGGACGGTCCGTCTGACTGTCGGTCACGGCACTTCCTTCCCCGCTGAGGCAACGCTGGCCAGCGGTTCCGCGGCATCGCTCGGTCCTGGGTGCGGGATGAGCGTGCTGGTGGGCTCGCGACCGGAGAGTCGGGTGTGACCTGGGTCGCAAGGGGTTGGAGACAACCTACCGAAAACCCCGGAAAATCTCATCATCCGGACACTGCTGCCCCCATCGGGGAGGCAAGGGTGTGCGCCGCCGGAGTTCCGCCGTTTCGCTGCAATTGCAGCCATCCGGCGGTCGCCGGGCACGGTCAGTGGGTGTCGCGCCAGCGCTGGGCGACCTCGAGCACCCGCTCGTTCGCCTCGGGCTCCCCGACCGTGACACGCACGCCGTCCCTGCCGTACTGACGGACCATGAGCCCCACCTGCTCGCACTCGGCTGAGAACTCCGAGGACTGCTCACCGAGATCGAACCAGACGAAGTTCGCCTGGCTGTCGGACAGCTCCCAGCCCTGGTCCCGCAGACCATCGGCGATCCGTCCGCGTTCCTTGACCAGCTCGGCCACCCGTTCCTCCAGCTCGTCGACGGCCTCGAGCGAGCGCACCGCAGCCACCTGCGCGAGGGAGTTCACGCCGAATGGCACCGCCGTCTTGCGCAGAGCCGCGGCGATCTCGGGGTGGGCCACCGCATACCCCACCCGCAGGCCGGCCAGGCCGTAGGCCTTGCTGAACGTCCGCAGCACCATGACGTTCGGGAACTCCCGCCAGATGGCGAGGGCGTCCGGCGCGTCCGGGTCGGTGACGAACTCGAGATAGGCCTCGTCGATGACGACGAGGATGTCACCAGGGACCCGGGCGAGGAATGCGCGCAGCTCGGCGTCGTGGACGACGGTGCCGGTCGGGTTGTTCGGCGTGCAGACGAGGATGACCCGGGTCCGATCGGTGATCGCCTCGGCCATGGCGTCCAGGTCATGGCGGTGCTCGGCATCGAGAGGGACGGTGACGGGGACCGCGCCGGCGATCGTCGTGACGATGGGGTATGCCTCGAAGGACCGCCACGCGAAGACCACCTCGTCGTCGACATCGCAGGTGGACTGGATGATCTGGCCGAGCACGCCGACCGACCCTGTTCCCGTCGCGATGCACTCGGCCGGGACGCCGAGCGTCTCGGCGAGGGCGTTCGTCAGCTCCGTCACCGCCATGTCCGGATAGCGGTTGACCGACCCGGCCGCCTCCCGGACGGCCTCGAGGACCGAGGGGAGCGGCGCATACGGATTCTCGTTCGACGACAGCTTGTAAGCGGTCAGACCCTCCGGTGCCGAGGCCGGCTTTCCGGGGACATAGGCAGGCAGTCGGGACAGGGCCGCGCGGATCCGCGGGGACAGCTCCTGGGGGGAGCTCGACGTCGAATCACTCATGATCGTCACTCTCGCACATTGCTCCGCGCCTGATCTGTCACGATGTCCCTATGAAGGGAATCCTCATCAAGACCGTCGTCAACGGCATCGCGCTGTGGGTGGCTGCCCTCGCGGTGAACGGGATCAGTCTCGGTGAGGAGGACCCGAAGCTGTCGGTGCGGCTGCTGACGATTCTCCTCGTCGCGCTCGTGTTCGGGATCATCAACGCCGTCGTCAAGCCGATCGTCAAGGCTCTGGCGTTCCCGGCGATCATGCTCACGCTCGGGCTGTTCACGCTCATCATCAACGCGGCCATGCTGTGGCTGACCTCGTGGTTCAGCCAGCAGGTGGGCCTGGACTTCAGCGTCGACAACTTCTTCTGGACCTCGGTCATCGGCGGCATCGTCATCACGCTCGTGTCGATGATCCTCAACATCTTCCTCCCCGACTGAGCGGACGACTCACGCGGGGGCGTGGCGTCGGGTGGCGATCACGCGGAAGCGGGGGGCGATGAAGGCAGCGTCGGCATAGGCCGCGTTGGCTGCCGGGTTCGCGCCGGTGCCGTGGAAGTCCGAGAAGGCCGCCGTCTGGTTGACGAACACCTGCCCGGTGAGGTTCTCCGACAGCGCGACCCCGGCATCGAGGGCCGCCTCGCGCGCGCGCTCCAACACCGTCTCGTCGGTCGAGTACACCGCCGCCGTCATCGCGCCGTGCTCACGGACGGTGTCGACGAACTGCGCGAGTGACTGCTCCACGCCATCTGTCTCTATGAGGAGCGCGACCGGCCCGAAGCACTCCTGGGTGTAGACGTCCTCCCGGGAGACGTCGAGGCGCACCACTCCGGGGGTGCGGACCACCGCCGAGGGGTATGCGGGGTGCACGACATCGCGCGACGGCACGACGACCTCGCCACCGGCCTCCGCAGCGAGATCGGCGAGACCCGCGGAGGCCGCCCGCACGCCGTCGTTGACGGTCGCGCCGAGCAGCTCGACGGCCCGGGCGTCGTCCCCGGTGAGCCTTCCGATGGCCGCCCCGAGCTGCTCCGCGAACTCCGCGACCGGCACGCGCCCGTCCGGAGTGCCCAGCCCGTCGCGGGCGATGTAGAGGTTCTGCGGGGTCGTGCACATCTGCCCGGAGTACAGGGAGAGCGAGAACGCCAGGTTGCCGAGAAGTCCGCCCAGGTCGTCGGTGGAGTCGAGGACGATCGAGTTCACCCCGGCCTTCTCGGTGAAGACGGCCTTGCCGAGGGCGCCGGCCTCGCGCTCCAGCCAGCCGCCGAAACCGGGGCCGCCGGTGTAGTCGATGATTGCGATCTCAGGCCGCAGGGCCAGGTCCGCGGCGAGGGTCTCCCCGTCCCCCTCAGGCGCGAGCTGGACCAGCGCGG
The DNA here is from genome assembly GCA_012518475.1 of Intrasporangiaceae bacterium. Lineage (GTDB taxonomy): Bacteria > Actinomycetota > Actinomycetes > Actinomycetales > Dermatophilaceae > F2B08. The sequence goes on from JAAYSB010000105.1 coordinate 14,058, forward strand.
GACTGAAGCCGGCTTCGGAAAGCACCTCACGGCATACCTCTGCGGTGATGGCCAGGGGAAGGGTCGCGCGGGCGTGCGGCTTCATGACCACGGCGTTGCCGGTGACGAGGGAGGCGAACAGACCGGGATAGGCGTTCCACGTCGGGAAGGTGTTGCAGCCGACGAGGAGCGCGACGCCGCGACCGACACAGACGTACTCCTTGTCCATGACGAGGGGCGCGTCCTTGCCCGGCTTCTCCCAGCGCACTACGGCCGGAATCCGTTCCTGCTCACCGAGTCCGGCGACGATCGCCTCGAGGGCACGTTCCTGGGCCTGCGGGCCGCCGGCCTGGAAGGCCATGACGGACGGCTGGCCACTCGTGTGCATCACCGCGTGCGCGATCTCGAACGAACGCCGGTGCAGCCGGTCGACGATCTCGACGCAGACGGCGGCTCGTGCGCGGGGCCCGGCATCGCGCCAGGGGCGCATCGCGGCCCTGGCGTCGGCAAGGGCGGCGTCGATGTCGAGCCGCGGATAGCTCACCCCGAGCACGGGCCCGTACGGAGAGACCTCATCGCCGACCGACTCCCCCGTCGTCGGCTGGTCGAGGTCGAACGGAGCGTCGAGCCGGCCCTGGTATGCCGTCAGCCCGGCTTCCGCAGCACCCTCGCCCTGGACCCGAGGGGACGGGGAGTCCGGATAGTGGGTGAAGAACGACCGGTCAGCGAGCGCGGCGGCGGCCTCGGAGAGGACCGACTCGTGCCGTTGGACAAGCTCGGACAGGGTCGTCTCAGACGTCGTTGTCATACCTGGCACTGTACGAGAGGTGTGGCACCGGCCACCCACTCTGCACAACAGCGCCCGGGCTCGCTAGCATGAGCCGACCTCTCGAGAACAGGGCACGGTTCCATGGACAGTCGAACACAGGGTGGGGGCCGCCACGCGAGCGCACGGGTGTCGCGCTTCGACGGGCCGACCGTTGCCATCCTCGTCGTGCTCATCGCTGTCCTCGTGGCTGGCACCGCCGGTGCGACCTCGCTCCTCAACCGTGGCAACGGCTCGGGCATCTCCGCCGGAGACGGTGCCGGAGCGGACTCGCCGACAGACACAACGACCGACTCGGCACCGGACTCGACAACCGCCGACGGAGCCGGTCCGACCGAGGCGTGCGAGCAGACCATAGAGGTCACGGTGGCTGCCGCCCCGGAGGTCGCTCCGGCCGTTCAGACTGCGGCGGATCTCGTCGACCCGGCCAGCTGCGCGACCTACGCCGTCACCGCCCAGCCCCCCACCGAGGTCGCTGCGGCGATCGAGGGAGGCGAGGCGCCGGATGTGTGGATCCCGGACGCCGAGGACTGGACGAGCCGCATCACCGAGTACCGCGCCGACTCGGCGCCGTTCACCCTGGCTGAGTTCGTCGTGCCGGAGTCTCCTGCTCCCGAGATGACCGCCGAGGGCTGGACCTCTCTCGGATCGGTGGCCCGCACCCCCATCGTCCTCGCGGTCGACGCGGAGAGCGACCTGCCCGCGACGACGACCTGGCGCGAGATGTTCACCACGTCGCCGAGACTGGGCCTGGCCCAGCCGAGCACGGACTCAGAGAGCCGGCTCGCGTACCTCGTCGCGCGGGGCGCCACCGAGGCCGAGGGCGACGACTACCTCCTCCTCGGGCAGCGGGTCATCTTCGTCTCCCGGTTCGCGGCAGATACGACGATGGACCTCCTCGAGAGCGCGACGGGCGGACCGGAGCACAACCCCTTCCCGGTCGCCGAGCAGCGCCTCGCGGCCTTCAGCGCCGAGAACGACGACACCCCGCTCGCGCCACTCGTCCTCGCCGGCGGGTCCCCGGAGCTGAGCTATCCGTTGTATGCGCGTTCCGATGCCTCCCCGGAGACGGCGGCAGCCGCCCAGCAGCTGTGGACCGCCGTCGGATCGGACGAGGTGCGAACTGCGCTCTCCGAGGCCGGCTTCCGCGCAGCCGACGGGACGGGGCCGACGATCAGCGGGGTCGCCGCCGCGCCCTACGAAGCGGCCCTCCTACCCGACACCGCGCGCGCCATCGAGGCGACCCACCTGTGGGAGACCCTCCGCCTCGACATGAAGATGATCGCCGCGATCGATGTGTCCGGGTCCATGGTGTGGGCCGCCGGGGACACCACCCGGCTCGACCTGCTCCAGCGGGCGACGGTCAACGCACTCGAGGTGCTCCCGGACGGTTCCCAGATCGGGGCCTGGGTCTTTGCGACGCACATCGGGGCGGACGGCGTGGACTGGCGGCCGATCGTGCCGACCCGCGCACTCAGCGACGACGTCGACGGCATCACCCAGCGACAGGTCCTCATGAACGAGGTCGCGGCCCTCGACGAGCAGATCACCGGCGACACCGGTCTCTATGACACCGCTCTCGCTGCCTTCCGCGAGGTCCAGACCGGCTACGACCCCCGCTACATCAACTCGGTCGTCCTCATCACCGACGGCGAGAACGACGACCCGACCGGTGGCCTGTCGCTCGACCAGCTCCTCGCCGCGATGGAGGCCGAGCACGATCCCGAGAGACCGGTGCGCATCGTCACCATCGGCATCGGCCCGGACACCGACCCGGCCGCCCTCAAGGCGATCTCGGAGGCGACCGGCGGCACGAGCTACGTCGCCGTCGAGCCTGACGACATCGAGACCGTGTTCTTCCGCGCCCTTCTCGCCCGCGCCGCCTGACTGTTCCGCCTGACTGTTCTGTCACCGGACAGCCGATGCTCTAGTGACCGGGCGGCTGACCGGCTCCGCACCGCTGAGCACCGCATAGAGTCCTGGTATGCGTGTTCTTGTCTCCGGTGGCGCCGGCTTCATCGGATCCCACACTGTCGTCCAGCTCGTGGCGGCCGGTCACGATGTCGTCGTCGTCGACTCCTTCGCCAACGCCAAGCCGTCGGTCGCCGGGCGGATCGAGGCCCTCACCGGCCAGCCGCTCGAGCTGCACGCCTTCGACCTCACCGACCACGACAAGACCGAGCACCTCTTCGCCGAGGACAGCATCGACGCGGTCATCCACTTCGCCGGCTACAAGGCCGTCGGCGAGAGCGTCGAGAGGCCGCTGGACTACTACGAGAACAACATCGGCTCGACGATCTCGCTGCTGCGCGCGATGGAACGGCACGGTGTCGGCAAGCTCGTGTTCTCGTCGTCGGCCACCGTCTACGGCGCCGACCCGCCGGTCCCGATGCGGGAGGACCTGCCGACCTCGGCGACCAACCCGTACGGCTGGACGAAGGTGATGCAGGAGCAGATCTTCCGCGATGTCGCCACAGCGAGCAACGCGGCCGGGAGGAGTATGCGGATCGCGCTGCTCCGGTACTTCAACCCTGTCGGAGCCCACCCGAGCGGGACGATGGGCGAGGACCCCGCGGACGTGCCGAACAACCTCATGCCCTACATCGCCCAGGTCGCCGTCGGTCGACGGGAGCGCCTCGGGGTGTTCGGTGACGACTACCCGACCCCGGACGGCACGGGGGTGCGCGACTACATCCACGTCGAGGACCTCGCCGCCGGACACATCGCAGCCCTGGGCCGCCTCGAGCAGGTCGAGCAGCCGGTGTCGGTGTGGAACCTCGGCACCGGTGAGGGGACGTCGGTGCTCGAGCTGCTCCACGCCTTCGAGCGGGCCTGCGGGCGGGAGCTGGCCTACGAGATCCTCCCTCGTCGCCCCGGTGACATCGCCGCGTCGTATGCCGACCCCTCACGGGCTCACGCCGAGCTGGGCTGGCGCGCCGAGAAGTCCGTCGACGACATGTGTGCCGACACCTGGCGCTGGCAGTCGCAGAACCCGGAGGGGTACCCGAGCGGATGAGGTTCCGTTGGGAGGAGCGGTATGTGTGGGCCAGCGTGTCTGGCTGCACGGAGCCGGCGAGCACCGCATACCCATCGGCTGTGAGCAACCAGACAGCCCGGGCGAGGTGACCCGGGTCGACCCGCCGCAGAGGACTCGATAGATTTACTACGTCATGTAGTAAATTGTTGCGTTTTCAAGGAGTCCCCGGGGCTATGAGCAACGTCGACCTGGCACGGTGGCAGTTCGCGATCACCACCGTCTACCACTTCCTCTTCGTTCCGATCACCATCGGCCTGTCGGCGATCGTCGCGTACTACCACACGCGGTATGTGCGCCATAAGCGCCCGGACGACATGCGGCTGACGAAGTTCTTCGGGAAGCTCTTCCTCATCAACTTCGCGATGGGCATCGTCACGGGCATCGTC
>JAAYSB010000106.1 GCA_012518475.1 Intrasporangiaceae bacterium
CCAAGCCGGTCGTCGGCTACGTTGCCGGCTTCACCGCGCCGGAGGGCAAGACGATGGGCCACGCCGGCGCGATCGTCTCCGGCTCCGCCGGCACCGCCCAGGCCAAGAAGGAGGCACTCGAGGCGGCCGGAGTCAAGGTCGGCAAGACGCCCTCTGAGACGGCTCAGCTCATGCGCGAGATCATGCAGAACCTCTGATCCTTCTCAGGTCACGTACAACGGCGCCGCCCTGGAGATCCAGGGCGGCGCCGTCGTCTGCCGGGCCGACACATACCGACGGGGTATGCATCGCGCGGCTCTCCCGCCGACTCACCCCGCCCGGCTCCCGCGCCGAGCTTGATGTAGGGGGACACGCAGAAGGTCAGCCTCGATCCTCTGCGTGTCGCCATACAACAACAGGCTGGGCGCAGGAGGGAGGGTCAGTCACCGTGCCGACCTCCTCGCGTACTCGTGCGTGAGTCGTCGGGTCGCAGGTGGATGACCTGGCCCTGGACAACGCAGAGGCTCGGACGTCCGTGGCGGTCATCCGAGCCTCCGCTCCCCTGTGATGGTGCCCCCTGCGTTGAGCTCCATCACCCCTATAGACGCGCCACCCCCGAAGACGGTTGCACCTCCCCGAGAACTTTTTCTGCCACCTCGCCGGGGCCGGTCACGCCGAGGTCGGACGAGCCCTCTCGGCGTGTGCGGCGGGATCTGGCCCCGGACCTGCGCTTGACTAGAGAAGTCATGTGGACGGAGATGCGATGAGCCCGCTCGAGCTGCTGCGACGGGTGCTTCCCGAGTCCGAGGCGTTGGCCTCGGACTCGACGGGGACACCTCGAGGTTCCGCGGCGAGCTTCGCGCGCGCTGCCGCTCACGGAGCGGCCGCCGCTCTGATCACGCTGGTCCCGATGGTTGTCCTTGGGACAGTCCTGTGGCTGACGACTGCGGACTCCACCCTGACGTGGCCACAGACGATGCAGGCGGCGACGTCGTTCTGGCTGCTGGGCCACGGCATACCGATCCTCATCGGCCCCGGGATCCTGGGCATCGTGCCCCTGGCGCTCTTCCTGATCGTCCTCTGGGTGGGTGTGTGGTCGGCAGGACGCACGACCTGGGCCGCCGCCGAGCACGGCTGGCGGCCGGCTCTGCGGGTCGCCGGCGGCTGGGGCCTGGGCTACAGCCTCCTGCTGCTCGTGGTCGGCGGGATCGCCATGGTCGGGCCGATGAATCCCGCGCTCATCCGGTGGATCGCCGTCGGACTGGTCTTGCCCGCGCTCATGGCTGTCGTCGGGATGGTCCGCTCCCTCGACCACGACGAGGTCGATGAGTTCCTCGAGCGCTGCTTCGTCCCGGCTGCCCTGCGGCGCGCCTGGCGGCCGGCCCTGCACGCGACGGCGGTCATCGTCGTCGGCGGGACCCTGGTTGCCGCCGCAGCCGTTGCCCTCTCCTTCGGCGAGATCATGACCCTCCAGAGTGATCTGCATCCTGGGATCGGCGGCGGGGTGACCCTCGGGCTCCTCCAGCTGCTGGCCCTGCCGAACATCGGCTTGTGGATCGGCTCCTTCGTCGCCGGTCCGGGCTTCAGCGTGGTCAAGGGGGCCTCGGTGACGTGGTCCGGGTCGGAGACCGCCCTCGTGCCGATGGTGCCGGTCTTCGCGGCGCACCCGCAGCCGGCCGAGTTCCCTGGCTTCATGCCGTTTCTCGCCGGGCTCTTCGTCGTCCTCGGGGCCTGGCTCGGATGGCAGTGCCTCGCGGCCACCGCGCGTCTGGCCAGCCTGCGGGCCAAGGCCCTCACCGTCCTCGGCGGGGCTGCCTTCACCGGTCTGCTCGTCGGCCTCCTCGACTGGGTAGGCGGTGGCGCACTCGGCAGCGAGCGGCTCGCCGATATCGGCGCTCCGGCCGGCCTCCTCGGCCTGGTCGTCGCCGGCTGGCTCCTTCTCGGGGCGCTGGCCGTCCTCGCCTGGGACTGGCGCAGCCTCGACCGCTGAGCGACCTAGACTTCCCACCGTGAGCACCGCTCTGGCCGCCGGCCCCCTTCGCGTCGTCGTCCTCGTCTCCGGGTCCGGAACCAACCTCCAGGCCCTCCTCGACGCGCAGTCGAACGCCGACCCCGCCGATCCGAGTGGGTATGCGGTGGTTGCCGTCGGCGCCGACCGCCCAGGCACCGGGGGAGAGGAGCGCGCCATCGCGCGCGGCATCCCGACGTTCACGGTGCGGCTCGGCGACTTCCCCAGCCGGGAGGAGTGGGACCGGGCGCTGCTGGAGAACGTCTCCGCGCATACCCCTCATCTTGTCGTCCTGGCGGGGTTCATGAAGCTCATCGGCCCGGATCTGCTCCGAGCCCACCCGACCGTCAACTCCCACCCGGCCCTGCTGCCGAGCTTTCCCGGCGCCCACGGGGTCCGCGACGCGCTGGCCCACGGCGTCAAGGTGACCGGGTGCACGATCTTCTGGGTCGACGAGGGGGTCGACACCGGCGCGATCATCGACCAGCGTGCCGTGCGTGTCGAGGACGGGGACACCGAGGAGACCCTCCACGAGCGGATCAAGGTCGAGGAGCGGGTCATGTTCGTCGAGACGGTCCGCGGACTGGCCGCCGACCGCACCTCCTGGCTGACCTAGACTGACCGCAGACGACTGGCGTAGGTGGGCAACCACCAGGGAGTCCCGACGACACGGCATCGCCCGCCTGGGTGCCGGCACCGGAAGAACCGACCCTGCAGGAGTGATCCGTCCATGTCCGCTGAGTCCATCCGCCCCGTCCGCCGGGCCCTCGTCTCCGTCTACGACAAGACCGGTCTCGAGGACCTCGTCCGTGGCCTCCACGACGCCGGGGTCGCTCTCGTCTCCACGGGCGGATCGGCGTCCCTCATCGAGTCGCTCGGCGTGCCGGTGACCAAGGTCGAGGACCTCACCGGCTTCCCCGAGTGCCTCGAGGGGCGGGTCAAGACCCTCCACCCGCGCGTCCACGCCGGGATCCTTGCC
>JAAYSB010000107.1 GCA_012518475.1 Intrasporangiaceae bacterium
CAGGGTGCGTGCCACACCCTGGCCATGACCAGGTCGTGGCACGCCGAGGATGGGCACAGGGGGAGGAGCACCGAAGGATTTCCGGCGCATCTCGCAGATCCCCGAAAATCCTGCCGTCCTCCCGTGATGACGGCTGATAGATTCTGAGTCGTGCCGACCCGTCGTCTCCTGGAACTCGATCCTGCCGTCGTCCGCCGGGCACGGTCACTGGCCCGCACAGCCGGCAAGCCGGTCGTCGACCTCGCCCGCAGCCACACGACCGTGAGCGTCGAGCGGGCCACGTTGCGGCTCGCGGGACTCGCCGGCGCCGATCACGAGAATGTGCCCTGGGTGAACCATCTCGTCGACGCTGTGCGCGACTCGGTCGGTCTCGAGTACGGCGTCACGATGCCGGTCTGGGACGCACTCGCCCGGGACGAGGCACCGGACCTGCTCACCCTTGCCCAGAAGTCCGCGAGCGGGGGAGTGCGGTTCCGCATCCCGGAGAAGGGCGCCGCCACCACAGCCCGCAAGCGCAGCCGCGCGGCGGTGGCCAAGGGGATCCGCAGGATCGACTCACAGCGCACCCGGCGCGACCGCCTCATCACGCGTCACGGGGACCCGCAGCGGACTCCGTGGATCTATCTCATCGTCGCCACCGGCGACATCTACGAGGACATCCCGCAGGCTCAGGCCGCTGCCCGGGAGGGCGCCGACATCATCGCGGTCATCCGCTCCACTGGGCAGTCGCTCCTGGACTTCGTCCCGGAGGGTGCCACCCGGGAAGGCTACGCGGGCACCTACGCGACCCAGGAGAACTTCCGCCTCATGCGGGCCGCACTGGACGAGACGAGCAAGGAGCTCGGTCGCTACATCCGGCTGACGAACTACGCCAGCGGACTGTGTATGCCCGAGATCGCCACGCTCGCCGGGCTCGAGCGGCTCGACATGATGCTCAACGACAGCATGTACGGCATCCTCTTCCGGGACATCAACCCGATCAGGACCTTTGTCGACCAACGGTTCTCACGTCAGATCCATGCGCGCGCCGGGATCATCATCAACACCGGTGAGGACAACTACCTCACGACGGCAGACGCTGTCGAGGCAGCGCACACCGTCACAGTCAGCCAGCTGCTCAACGAGTACTTCGCCAAGGAGGCCGGCCTGCAGGACTGGCAGCTCGGTCTCGGGCACGCCTTCGAGATCGACCCGGCCGTCCCCGACAGCTTCCGCCTCGAGCTCGCCCACGCGCTGCTCGCCCGGCAGCTGTTCCCCAAGGCGCCACTGAAGTGGATGCCCCCGACCAAGCACATGACCGGAGACATCTTCCGCGGCTATCTGCTCGACGGGTTCTTCAACCTCGTCGGCGCGATGACCGGTCAGAGCATCCTGCTCGTCGGGATGATGACCGAGGCGGTCGTCACCCCCTGGCTCTCCGACCGGGACCTGGCCCTGCAGAACGTGCGCTACGTCATGGACGCGGCCGGGGGTCTGACGGAGGACTTCCACCCTCCACGCGACGGCCTCATCCAGACCCGGGCCCGGCAGGTCCTCGGCGAGGCCGTCGACCTGCTCGAGGAGATCATCGCGGACTCCGACGGCGCCGGTGACCCACCGCTGCTCGCCGCCATCGCCGACGGCACGTTCGGTGCGATGAAGCGGCCTCCCACGAAGGGCAAGGGTCTCGACGGCGTCGCGGCGAAGGCCGACGGCTACGACAACCCCGCTGTCACGCTGCTCGAGACGGGAGAGACCCGATGAGTGCACCGCGCGCCCACGAGGCCCGCCGCCGACGGGAGAACCCTGTCCCCGGCGAGGTCAGTCTCGAGACCGCGTCGGCGGATCCGGAGTACGGACCGATCGTCCGCCCCTACGGCGACACCACCGGAGACGGCATGGTCCAGGTGTCGTTCACCCTCCCGCTCCCGCACGACAAGCGCGCCGAGGGCGCTGCCGTGCGGATGGCGCACGCGATGGGCATGGAGCCGGCCCTGCTCGTCCACGCCAAGGCGATGGGTCCGCACTTCACGTTCTTCGTCCTGTACGGACCGGTCAAGCACCTCATCGACATCCGCGACATCGAGATCCTCGAGCGGGAGTACGAGCTGCTGTCCTCCAAGGAGGTCAACCAGGCGATCAGGAGACATCTGCGCCGCAAGCTCGTCGTCGTCGGCGGCTGCATCGGCACCGACGCACACACCGTCGGCATCGACGCCATCCTCAACATCAAGGGATTCGCCGGTGAGAAGGGCCTTGAGTACTACCGCGAGATGACGGTCCACAACCTCGGCGCCCAGGTGCTCGTGCCCGAGCTCGTGAACCAGGCCCGCGAGCTCAAGGCGGATGCAGTGCTCGTCTCCCAGGTCGTCACCCAGCGAGACGCCCACATCCACAACACCCAGGCAATGTCGGCCGCCTTCCGTGAGGCCTTCCCTGCGGGGCAGGTGCCGCACCTCATCGTCGGCGGTCCCCGCTTCGAGGAGAGCGCGGCCGCATCTCTCGGCGTGGACCGGATCTTCGGCCGCGGCACCACGCCGGGAGAGGTCGCCTCCTACCTGGTCCACGCGCTCGTCGATCCCAGCACCCGCAGGACAGCCACCAGCACCACGAGCAGGAAGAAGTAGCCGTGAGCAACGACCACCTCGTCGGCACCAGCGTCGTCCACCGCCGTTACGTGCCCTACAGCCACGCCCACTACGCAGGGAACCTCGTCGACGGCGCCTACAGCCTCGCTGCCTTCGGTGACGTCGCCACGGAGCTGTGCATCCGCACCGACGGCGACGAGGGCCTGTTCGCGAGCTACTCCGACGTCCAGTTCCGGGCGCCCGTGCGGGCGGGGGACTGCCTCGAGATCGAGGCCCGCATCGTGCGCGCCGGCGCACGCAGCCGTGAGATGGAGTTCGAGGTTAGGGTCGTCACCCGCGGCAACCCCGAGCGCGGTGAGTCCGCCGGCGACGTCCTCGACCCGCCCATCGTCGCCACGACAGCCCGAGGGACCGTCGTCGTCCCCTGAGCAGCGGCATGCGGCTCTCAGAGATCCTCCAGGAAGGCTCTCCAGGAACGCTGACATAGGCTGACGCGGTGACCCTGCCGATCCGCCTGCTGCTCGCTGTGGCATCCGGCGGCACCCTCTACACGGCGTTTCCGACGCTGGACCTGTGGTTCCTCGCTCCGGTCGGGGTCGCGCTGCTCACCGCGGCGGTCGCGGGCAGCCGCGCTCGTGACGGTGCCCTGCTCGGCTTCGTCGCCGGGATGGTGTTCTTCGTCCCTACCCTCGAGTGGTCCGGGATCTATGTCGGCCTGCTGCCGTGGATGGCCCTGGCGACGCTCCAGTCGCTCTACTTCGCCCTTCTCGGCATGCTGGTCAGCCTGACCCGCCACCCGGTCCTCCTCACTCCGCTGGCGTGGGTGGTCTCCGAGCTGCTGCGCTCCACGACCCCGTTCGGTGGGTTCCCCTGGGTCCGTCTCGCATTCAGCCAGGCCGACAGCCCACTGGCCACCTGGGCGTCGGTCGCCGGGGCCCCCGGCGTCACCTTCGTCGTCGCTGTCGTCGGCGCGAGTCTGTATGCGGTCGCCCGGCTGGCCTGGCGGGCCGACCTGCGCCGCTCGGTCGCCACCGCGACGGCGGTGGGCGCGGCGGTCGTGGTCGTCATCGGCGGCGTTGCCATCCCGCGTCCGACGGACGGCACGCCCGTGCGAATCGGCATGGTCCAGGGCAATGTCCCGCGCCCCGGTCTGGACTTCAACGCCGAGCGGAGGGCGGTGCTCGACAACCACCTTGCCGGCACGGAGCTGCTCGCCACCCAGGTCGGCCCGGAGCGGCCCCAGGACCTGTCCCTCGTCATCTGGCCGGAGAACTCCTCGGACATCGATCCGTTCCGCAACCCCGACGCGAGCCGCGCCATCCAGAGCGCGGTGAGCGCCGCCCAGGCACCGGTCCTTGTCGGCGCGGTCGTCGAACGCAGCCCCACGACGGTGGCGAACGTCTCGCCGCTGTTCCGTCCGGGCGGCCCGACGACCGAGGACGAGGTGGAGCAGTACGTCAAGCAGCACCCGGTCCCGTTCGCCGAGTACATCCCGTTCCGCAGCTTCTTCCGGGTCTTCAGCGACAAGGTCGACCTCGTCCGGCGCGACTTCGTGGCGGGGGAGGAGCCCGTGGTGTTCGAGATCGACGCGGGGGACGGTCTGCGCTATCAGGCGGTGCCGACGATCTGCTTCGAGGTCGCCTACGACGGACTCATGCGTGACGTGCTCGCCGAGGCCGGCGGCGACCCGTCGATCCTCATCGTCCAGACGAACAACGCGACCTTCGGATACTCCGCCGAGGCCGAGCAGCAGTTCGCCATCAGCCGGATCCGGGCGATCGAGCACGGTCGGGCTGTCGCGCACGTGTCGACCGTCGGGGTGAGCGGCTTCATCCACCCGGATGGCTCGGTGGAGGAGACGACTGAGCTGTTCACCGCCCGTCAGCTCGTCGCCGACCCCGTCGTCCGCTCCGCAACGACGCTCAGCGACCGCCTCGGTCGGATCCCCGAGCTGCTGGCGGTGGCGGTCCTCACCGGCCTGATCTCGGTGTTCCTGATCCGTGGTGACCGGCACGGTATCGTGCTGGCACCAGGACGACCGGCACGTGCACAGAAGGGTGCCCATGACACGCAGTGACCCCCGCGCTCCGATCTCGCGCGTCGTCGTCCTCGTCCCCACCTACAACGAGCGGGACAGCCTGCCCCGACTGCTCGAGCAGCTCCGTGCCGAGGTGCCGTTCGTCGATGTGCTGGTCATCGACGACAACAGCCCGGACGGCACCGGCGAGGTGGCCGACGCCTTCGCCGGGACCGACCCGCAGATCAGGGTGCTGCACCGGGCGGGCAAGGAGGGCCTGGGTCGGGCCTATCTGCACGGCTTCCGCTGGGCCCTGGAGCAGGGCTACGACGCGCTCGTCGAGATGGATGCCGACGGGTCGCACCAGCCCAAGCACCTCCACGCCATCCTCGCCGCCCTCGACGACGCAGACCTCGTCATCGGCAGCCGCTGGGTGCGCGGGGGAGCAGTGCAGAACTGGCCGCTGTCGCGCAAGGCACTCTCGGTCGGCGGCAACCTGTACACCAGGATGCTTCTCGGGATGCCGGTCAACGACGCGACCGCCGGCTATCGCGCCTACCGGGCCACGACCCTCGAGACGATCGGGCTCGATCAGGTCGCCTCTCAGGGGTACTGCTTCCAGGTCGACCTCACCGTCCGCACCGTGCGGGCCGGGCTGACGGTCAAGGAGGTGCCGATCACCTTCGTCGAGCGGGATCTCGGCGCCTCCAAGATGAGCAAGGACATCGCGCGGGAGTCACTCAAGCGGATCACCGAGTGGGGCCTGGCTCACCGGACGGGGCAGGCCCGGGATCTCCTGGTCGGCCGGGAACACTGGCACCGCCTCTAGACGCTGGACCTGGTATGCCCACCTCGCCCGCTCCCGGCGGCCGCCTCATCCGGAGGCTGCTCATGGTCCTGCTTGTCCTGCTCCCACTCGCCGAGCTCCTCACCCTCTTCGGCGTCAGCCGCCTCATCGGCGGATGGTGGACCGTGGCGCTGATGATGACGACGACGATCATCGGCGGACTCGTCATCCGTCGCGAGGGGCTGAAGTCGTGGCGGTCGATGCGCGAGGCCACCAGCAGGGGAGCGATGCCCGAGCGACCCATCGCCGACTCGGGTCTGGTCCTCACCGGTGGATTCCTGCTCGTCCTTCCGGGCCTCATCACTGATGCCCTCGGACTGCTTCTCGTCCTTCCGATCACGAGGCCCTTGGCGCGTGCCGGTGCCGCCTACCTCATCGCGAACAAGGTCGGCGTCCCGCTCTCGGGGCTCCGGCCCGCATACCCGTCCAGCCCACGACCCGGGACACAGCGCGGCCCCGGGCGATCCGAAGATCAACCCGGGGCCGGGACCACCGTCCAGGGGGACGTGATCGAGTAGGCGATGCGCTACAGATCAGTCGGTCGCTGCTGTCGGATCAAGCGCTACGACGCTTCGGCTTCTCGCCGCGCGAGGTGCGCAGCAGCTCGAGGCGCTCCTCGAGGAGCTCCTCCAGCTCGGGGATGGAGCGACGCTCGAGCAGCATGTCCCAGTGCGTACGAGCCGGCTTGACCGGCTTCAGCTCAGGGGCCTCGCCGCCCTGGAGCAGGGCGTCCTCACCGCAGCGGCACTCCCAGGTCGGCGGGATCTCCGCCTCGACCGAGAAGGGCAGCTCGATCTTGTGACCGTTGCTGCAGATGTATGTCGTGATCTGGCGCTCACTGGGAACGACGTTCTCTTCGCTCTCCATGCTGAAGGCACCGAGTCGGGTTCCGCGCAGGGCACGCTCTGCCATGGCTAACTCTCCCTAGGGTTGCGTGGGGTTCTCAGTAGGACAACGGCAACCGCCGGAAGGTTGTTCCATCGATTGGGGCGACCCGCTTCAGTGCGGGGAGCGCCGGTCCACCTAAAACCTCTAAGTTACCGGTTAGGCAACCTCTCTGTCACATCCGTGTGGCCCGGTCGTCACCCGAACGACGGCAGACCGCGACACGGAGTGTGCGAATTGGGCGGTGTCGCGCCACAACGGCCCATGAGTCGCTACCGTCTAGACCGTGTCCACCATCACAGACCCCGCCGAGCCCCAGAACCTGAGCGGGCCCACCGCTCTCGAGGGCAACTCCGAGACCTCCAAGCGGCGCGTGCTCGCGTGGGGAATGTGGGACTGGGGCTCGCAGCCCTTCAACACCGTCATCACGACGTTCGTGTTCTCGGTCTATCTGACCAGCAGCGCCTTCGGCGAGACGAACCACACCTCGATGATGCTGTCGGTCTCCACCGCGCTGGCCGGACTCTTCGTCGCGCTGCTCGCACCGGTTCTCGGACAGAACTCCGACCGCAAGGGCCGCACGGTCCGTAACCTGCGCATCCAGACACTGATCCTGGCGGCCCTCTCCGCCGCGCTGTTCTTCGTCAAGCCCGAACCGGCATACCTCATCCTCGGGCTGTTCCTGCTCGGGGCGGGATCGGTGATCTCCGAGATCGCGGGGGTCAACTACAACGCGACGATCGACCAGGTCGCCACGCCGCGCACCGTGGGTCGGGTCTCCGGCTTCGGCTGGGGACTGGGCTACCTCGGCGGCATCATCGTCCTGCTCCTCCTGTTCTTCCTCTTCATCCAGCCCGAGGTCGGGCTGTTCGGCGTCACCGGCGAGGACGCCTTGGACATCCGCGTCTCCATGGTCGTCTGCGGCATCTGGATCGCCCTGTTCACCATTCCCGCATTCCTCGTCCTGCGGGACCGGCCCAAGGAGCACGCTCCTCGGGTCGGCGTCGTCGACTCCTACAAGATGGTGTGGGGCTCGATCAAGGGACTGTGGACCACCTCTCGGCACACCGTCTACTTCCTCATGGCCTCGGCCCTCTTCCGCGACGGTCTGGCCGGTGTCTTCGCCTTCGGCGCGATCCTTGCCGCCGGCACGTTCGGGCTGTCGGCCTCCGAGGTCATCATCTTCGGAGCCGCCGCCAACATCGTCGCCGGCCTGGCGACGATGGCCTTCGGCCTGCTCGACGACCGGATCGGGCCGAAGAAGGTCATCCTCTTCTGCCTGGCCTCGCTCGTGACGCTGGGCATTGCGATCTTCGTGTTCCACGATGGCGGCAAGTCGGTGTTCTGGGTGCTGGGCCTGCTGCTGACGATCTTCGTCGGCCCGGCGCAGGCCGCCTCGCGCAGCTTCCTGGCGCGACTCATCCCGCAGGGCAAGAGCGGGGAGATCTTCGGACTCTATGCCACGACCGGTCGAGTGGTGTCGTTCCTGTCGCCGGCGGCGTTCGGCCTGTTCATCTGGCTCGGGCACCTCATCACCGGTCAGGAGAACACCCAGTACTGGGGCATCCTCGGCATCGTCCTCGTCCTCGCCGCCGGCTTCGCCGTGATGATCCCCGTCAAGGAGCACACGCAGCACCGCATGATGGGTCACAGCTGAGTCGGTGACGACCACGCACGCCGGGTCGCCCCACTGTCCACAGTGTGACGGCGACGGTCAGCCGGCGAACTCCCAGTGCCACGGCTCGGGAAGACGTCCGCCGGCGGCGGCCCAGGCCGGGTGGAACCAGCCGAACAGGGGAGCGTTCTGCCGCATCCACAGGTGCTCGATCGTTCCGAAGCTGTTGATGCCGCCGCACAGGTCGAGTGCCCTGCCGAACCCGTGGTTGCTCGTGCCGGGAACGGCTGCCCACTTGCCCCGCGTCGCCTTGACCGCGACCTGCTGGGAGAACGAGCGGTAGGAGCTGGTGACGCAGATCGGCCGGCCGAGGTCCTCGGCGAACTTCTGGCTCATCGCGTTGAACTGGACCGCAGCCCGGGGAGTGGTGAAGTGCTCGGGAGCCATCCACAGCGGGCAGAGGGCACTCGCGGGGAGCTGACCGTTGGGATACGCGGCGAAATCGGTGCTGCACGGCTCGTCGATGTCCGGCGCGTCGAGATTGCGTTCCAGCAGGGCGTCGACGATGGCCTCGCCCCGCTCCCGCGCCTCCGGAGAGGCCATACCGAGCAGCATCGCAGCCAACGGGGCGGCATCGGTGAGGAGTCCGATCTGGTCCTCCTCGATCTCGGCGATGAGGTCCTTCTGCGCCTGGAGTGCCTCGTCCGCCTCGACCTTGGCCGCAGCGGCCTCGTCGGCCTTGTCCTGTGCGACGGCCAGGTTGCGCTGGGCCCGGTCTGCGGCCTGCTGCTGTCTCTCGGTGAGGCTGCGGATGTCCTCGAAGATCTCGAATCGGCGATCGGTCAGATAGGTGAGGTCGCCGACGGGGTTGCCGGCCTTCGACGGGTCCTTCAGGAGCGCATCGAACACCGACATCATCTCGGCCGTGGTGCCACCGTCGGCATAGGCGGAGAACGCCCACTCCCGCAGCTGCTGGTGCTTGCGCTCCAGCTGCTCAGCAAGCTGGTCGGCGGTGCGTTGCGCGGCAGCGGCCCGTGACTGCGCCCGCTCGGCTGCAGCGTCGGCGCCGGCCTTGCGCTCCAGCGCAGCGTTCGCCGCAGCGCTGAGCTCATCGAGCTCCTTGAGGAGGGCCTCCAGCTCGGCGTTGCCTGCGCTCAGAGACGCGAGGAGCTCGTCGGCCTCGGCCATCTGGTCCGCGAGCAGGGCGGGGGAGAGGGGCTCGGGTTCCGGTGCGACATAGACGGGAGTCTGGCTGCCGCTCCACGGGTTCGGGGGCGGCGTATAACCCCACGTGGGGGTGACGGATGACCCACCGCGGTCCGATCCGGAATCGGACGGTGTGGGCGGGGTGCCGGGATCAGCAGGCTCCGAGGGCTCCACCGGTGAGGGTTCCGGCGAGGGGGAGGGCGTCGGCGTGGGAGTCGGTGTCGGCGTCGGCTC
>JAAYSB010000108.1 GCA_012518475.1 Intrasporangiaceae bacterium
GCGCCGGCCACGCGACCCTCGCGGATCGCGTCGGCGAGGGCTTCCTCGTCGACGATGCCACCGCGGGCGGCGTTGATGATGCGCACCGTCGGCTTGACCTTGGTCAGCGCCTCGGCCCCGATCAGACCAGCGGTCTCAGGGGTCTTGGGCAGGTGGATGGAGATGAAGTCCGCGCTCTGGAGCAGCTCGTCGAGACCGACGAGCTGAGCCCCGATCTGGCCGGCGCGCTGGGCGTTGGCGTAGGGGTCGTAGGCGAGGATCTCCATGCCGAAGCCCTTGAGGCGTTCGGCGACGAGCTGGCCGATCCGGCCGAAGCCGATGATGCCGACGGTCTTGTCGAGCAGCTCGACACCGCCGTACTTGCTGCGCTTCCAGGCCCCGCCCTTGAGCGCCTCGTTGGCGGGGGCGATGTTGCGGGCGCTCGCGAGGAGGAGACCGACGGCCAGCTCCGCGGCGGAGGTGATGTTCGACGTGGGCGCGTTGACGACCATGACGCCGGCCTTGGTGGCCGACGGCGTGTCGACATTGTCGAGGCCGACACCTGCCCGGGCGATGACCTTGAGCTGCTTGGCGGCCGCGATCGCCTCGGCATCCATCTTCGTCGCCGACCGGATCAGGATCGCGTCGACATCGGCCAGGGCCGCAAGGAGCTGCTCCCGATCGGCTCCGTCACAGTGCCGGATCTCGAAGTCCGGTCCGAGCGCGTCGATCGTGGCGGGTGAAAGCTCTTCGGCGATGAGGACGACCGGCTTGGTCACGTCTGCTCCTTGGCTGTGCGATCAGGTGGATCTTAGAAGAGGTATGCGGGGCTCCCGCGCGCGGGACGTCGCGTCCGTGGGAACGCGCCACCCCACAGGTCCACGCCCTTGTAGTCCGCGACAAGTCTATGGACGGCTCTCAGTATGCGGACCTGAGATACCGGCATGCGGACGGTGAGGTCGGTCACGCAACACGGTCGGCGGACAGCCTCCGGGAGATCACGACGATGGTCGCGATGGTGAGGGCGGCGATGACCGCCCACCACCACTCCACCTTGCCGAGGAGTGCGGCAAGGATGGCGAGCCCCACCGTTGTGTACACCGCTGACCAGAGGAGGGCGCCCACCGCGATGGCGGGCAGCCAGCGGCTCTGGGGCATGCGCAGCACCCCGGCGGTGATGTTGATGGCGCTCTGCACCCCGACGGTGAGGTGCCCGAGAGGGACGGCCGGTGGCCCGAACTTGGCGACGAGCTGCTCGGCCTTGGCCATGCCAGGTCGCTCGAGGAGGCCCGCCCAGCGGGACTTGGCTCCTCCGGACCGGATGGCTCGCCCAATCCAGTACATCGCGTTGCCCCGGACGAACGCACCGCAGAAGAAGAAGATGAAGACGGCCCAGACGGGCCAGCCCTCGGTCAGCTCTTCCATGCCGCCAAGACTAGGTCTCCCCCGCAGCAGCGGCCGAATCCGCCTCAGCGAGACGGCGATCCCGACGGCGTCGGATGATCCACACGGTGAGGAGCAGCACGGTCACGACGATGACCCAGGGGGCGTAGCCCATGACGACCGCCTGGATGGCCGCGACGCCGACCACCGCCTGCATCGTCGCCCACGGGAGGGAGACAGCCCCGAGGGCGAGATAGAACGGCACAAGGTGCATCCTGAGGCCGCCCGAGACGATCTGGACCGACCCCGAGACGCCGTAGAGCGGATATGTCAGCACGATGCCCTTGGGTCCGAGCCGGTCGACCTTCTCCTCCGCGACAGCCACGTAGCCGCTCGTGATCCGGTCCGCCCACTGGTCGAGCCGACCCCCTGGCTTGCCGCGGGAGAAGCGACCGAGGGCGTAGTAGAAGCCTCCCCGCACGAGTGCGAACGCCCACAGCGCGAGGACCGCGAGGGGGACGGACAGCCCGTCGAGGAACTCGGTCATCGGGTCAAGGGTAGGCCCACGTCAAGGGGCCGGGCCGAGGACATCTCCTCGGCCCGGCCCCTCGCGTGTCTCAGGGTGGCGAGCTGTCTCAGCGCGCGGCCGAGCCCTCGACGTAGTCACTGTCCTGGTCGGTGTCGAGCCAGGCCATGAGCTTGCGCAGCTCCTTGCCCGTCTTCTCGATCGGGTGCTGGGCGCCCTTTTCGCGCAGCGCCGTGAACTCCGGCGCCCCGGCGTCCTGGTCGTCGATGAAGCGCTTGGCGAACGAGCCGTTCTTGATGTCGGCGAGGACGTCCTGCATGTTCTTCTTCACCGACGGGTCGATGACGCGCGGGCCCGAGACGTAGTCGCCGTACTCGGCGGTGTCGGAGACCGACCAGCGCTGCTTGGCGATGCCGCCCTCGATCATGAGGTCGACGATGAGCTTGAGCTCGTGGAGGCACTCGAAGTAGGCGACCTCGGGCTGGTAGCCGGCCTCGACAAGGGTCTCGAAGCCGTACATGACGAGCTGGCTCGCACCACCGCAGAGGACGGCCTGCTCACCGAACAGGTCGGTCTCGCACTCCTCGGTGAAGGTCGTCTTGATACCGCCGGCACGCAGGCCGCCGAGGGCCTTGGCGTAGGACTTGGCGATCTCGAGGGCCTGGCCGGAGGCGTCCTGCTCGACGGCGACGAGAACGGGAACACCCCGGCCGTCGACGTACTCGCGACGGACGATGTGGCCCGGGCCCTTCGGCGCGACCATGATGACGTCGCTGTCGCTCGGCGGGGTGATGTAGCCGAAGCGGATGTTGAAGCCGTGGCCGAAGAGGACGGTCGCACCCTGCTGGAGGTTCGGGGCGATGTGGTCGGCCCAGACGTGCCGCTGCACCTGGTCGGGGGTGAGGATGACGACGAAGTCCGCCTCCTTGACCGCCTCGGCGACCGTCTTGACGGTCAGACCCTCCGCCTCGGCCTTGGCCTTGCTCTTGCTTCCCTCGGCGAGGCCGACGCGGACGTCGACACCGGAGTCGCGCAGGCAGAGCGAGTGGGCGTGGCCCTGGCTGCCATAGCCAATGACCGCGACCTTCTTGCCCTGGATCAGGGACAGGTCGGCGTCGTCGTCGTAGAACATCTCGGCCATAGCGGTGGCCTCTCCTTCGGTGCGGTGGTGGTTGTCTTGCTGATTCGAGGGTATGCGGTGGTCGGGACGCCTCTTCGGCGTGCCCGAGCCGTGGACACCGCGTGCCACAACCTGGCAATTGCCAGGTTGTGGCACGGTGCCGGTCAGGCGCTGCGCAGCGCCCGGTCGGTCATGGAACGGGAGCCGCGACCGATGCCGATGTGCCCGGACTGGACGAGCTCCTTGATCCCGTACGGGTCGAGGACCTCCAGCAGCGCCCGCAGCTTGTCGGCGTTGCCGGTGGCCTGGATGGTCAGGGTGTCCGTCCCGACGTCGATGACGTGGGCCCGGAACAGCTCGACGGTCTGGATGATGTAGGACCGGTTGGACTGGTCGGCCTTGACCTTGATGAGCATGACCTGCCGCTGGACCGAGGACGCCGGGTCGAGCTCGACGACCTTGATGACCTCGATGAGCTTGTTGAGCTGCTTGGTCACCTGCTCCAGGGGCAGCTCTTCGACGTCGACGACGACGGTCATCCGGGAGATCTCCGGGTGCTCGGTCGGGCCGACTGCGAGAGAGTCGATGTTGAAGCCGCGCCGGGCGAACAGGCTGGCGATCCGGGCCAGGACGCCAGGCTTGTTCTCGACGAGGACGGACAGGGTGTGCTTGCTCATCGGTTCTCGTCCCCTTCTGTGGCGGCGGTGTCGTCTGGCGCGGCGACGTGGCCTCTGGTGGCCAACGGGTCGTCCGTGGGCTCCATCCCCTCCGGGTACAGCGCCGACTCGGCCATCTCGTGGTGCACCCCACTGCCGTCGGCATCGAGGTCCTGCTCGCTGGCCGGGTCGTCCTCGCGGTCCCACTTCGGGGACAGCCCCCGGGCGATCTGGATCGCGTCGTTGGAGACACCGGCGGGCACCATCGGCCACACCATCGCGTCCCGCTCGACCACGAAGTCGATGACGACGGGCACGTCGTTGATCTCCATGGCCTTGCGGATCGTCGCGTCGACGTCCTCGGGGCGCTCACAGCGCAGACCCACGCAGCCATAGGCGTCGGCGAGCTTGACGAAGTCGGGCACCCGGCTGCCGACGGAGGTGTGCAGGTCGGTGTTCGAGTAGCGCTCGTTGTAGAACAGCGACTGCCACTGGCGGACCATGCCGAGGGAGGAGTTGTTGATGATCGCGACCTTGATCGGGATGTTGTTGATGACGCAGGTCGCGAGCTCCTGGTTCGTCATCTGGAAGCAGCCGTCCCCGTCGATCGCCCAGACCACACGGTCGGGGTCGGCGGCCTTGGCACCCATGGCCGCCGGGACCGAGAAGCCCATCGTGCCGAGACCACCGGAGTTGATCCAGCTGTTCGGGCGCTCGTACTCGACGAACTGGGCGGCCCACATCTGGTGCTGGCCGACGCCTGCGACATAGGTGGCCTCCGGACCGGCGATCGCACCGAGCCGTTCCAGGACGTACTGCGGGGCGATGGCCTCGGGGTTCTCCGGCGGCGTGTATCCGACGGGGTACTCCCGCTTCCACCGGGTCACCGTCGAGCGCCAGGCGTCGAAGTCACCCTTCTTGCCGGCGGCGGCGAACGCCTCGAGCTGGACGATGAGGTCGTCGATGACGGCGGCGCAGTCACCGACGATGGGCACGTCGGCAACTCGGTTCTTGCTGATCTCAGCGGGGTCGATATCGGCGTGGATGATCTTGGCGTTCGGCGCGAAGCTCGACAGCTGGCCGGTGACCCGGTCGTCGAAGCGGGCACCGAGGGCGATGATGAGGTCGGACTGCTGCAGCCCGGTCACCGCGGAGACCGAGCCGTGCATACCTGGCATCCCGAGGTGCAGGGGGTGGCTGTCCGGGACCGCACCGCGGGCCATGAGCGTGGTGACCAGGGGGATCTCGGTGAGGTCGACGAGCTTCCTCAGCTGCTCGGAGGCGCGGGACCGGATGACCCCGCCCCCCACATACAGGATCGGCTGCTTGGCGGCCAGGATGAGCTTGGCCGCCTCCCGGATCTGCTTGCTGTGCGGCTTGGTCACCGGGCGGTAGCCGGGCAGGTCGATCTTCGGCGGCCAGGAGAACAGGGTCTTGGACTGGAGCGCGTCCTTGGTGATGTCGACGAGCACCGGGCCGGGCCGTCCGGAGCTGGCGATGTGGAAGGCCTCGGCCATCACCTGCGGGATGTCCGCGGCGTCGGTGACGAGGAAGTTGTGCTTCGTGATCGGGAAGGTGATCCCGCGGATGTCCGCCTCCTGGAAGGCATCGGTCCCGATCGACGTGGAGTTCACCTGGCCGGTGATGGCGACCATGGGCACCGAGTCCATCCAGGCGTCCGCGATCGGGGTGACGAGGTTGGTCGCGCCCGGGCCGCTCGTCGCCATGCAGACACCGACCCTCCCGGTCTCGTAGGCATACCCCTCGGCAGCGTGGCCGGCGCCCTGCTCGTGCCGGACGAGGATGTGTCGGACCTTCACCGAGTCCATGAGCGGGTCGTACGCCGGCAGGATCGCCCCGCCGGGCAGACCGAAGACGGTGTCCACCTCGAGCGCCTCGAGGGAGAGGACGAGGCTCTGGGCGCCGGTGACCTCGACGGGGGTGCGGGCGCGGGCGCTCGCGGCGACGTCGGAGGGGCTCGGGCGCGCGGCGCCGGCCGCTGGAGCAGGTGTCGGGTGCGTGGCCATGTCGCTCACGTCATTCCTTCGGTGCTGGATCGGGTGGTCGGTCAGAATGTACTGCTGGCACAAAAAATCCCTCTCGTCCCGGGGGACGAAGAGGGAGAGCGCGCTCGGACGTCAGCAGGTCGCGTCAGCGAGCGCGCTTGGGAAGTACGAGGACGAGTGCCATGGCCCTACTCTCGCCCTCACCCTGCGGGGTGTCAACGGGCGAGACTGGTCGTCCCATCATGCGGGCGCGTGACATGCGCCACGCACACCAGCGGCCGTGGACCGGGTCCTCACTGCTGAGCGCCCACCTGCCGGTTCTCGTGGATCCAGTTCCATGAGGACGGTGGTCACGGGACGCGGCGCACGGCTCCGTCCGACGCAGAGGTGGCCATCGACGCATACGCCCGCAGCGCTGCGCTGATCGGGCGATCGCGGTCGACCGGCGTCCAGGGCCGCTCGCGCGCCTCCTGCTTGGCCCGGCGCTCCTCGAGGACGTCGTCGGCGACATCGAGGTGGATGGAACGGTTCGGGATGTCGATGACGATCCGGTCGCCGGTCTCGACGAGCCCGATGGTCCCGCCGGAGGCGGCCTCCGGTGAGATGTGGCCGATCGACAGACCGCTCGTGCCACCGGAGAAGCGGCCGTCGGTGATCAGGGCGCACTGCTGTCCCAGCCCGAGGCCCTTGAGGAAGGACGTGGGATAGAGCATCTCCTGCATACCCGGGCCGCCCTTGGGCCCTTCGTAGCGGATGACCACAACGTCTCCGGCGACCACCTCCTTGCTGAGGATTCCGGTGACGGCGTCGTCCTGGCTTTCGTAGACGCGGGCCGTCCCCTCGAAGCGCCAGACCTCCTCGGGGACCCCGGCGGTCTTGACGACGCAGCCATCGACGGCGACGTTGCCGTGGAGGACGGCGAGCCCACCGTCCTGGGTGTATGCGTGGGCCCGGTCCCGGATGCAGCCCTCGGCCTGGTCGGTGTCGAGGGAGGCCCACCGGTTCGTCGTGGAGAACGCCTCGGTCGTTCGGACACCGCCCGGCGCGGCGTGGAAGAGCTCCACGGCCTTCTCGGACGGGTTGGCGCCGCGGATGTCCCAGGCCCCGAGCCACTCGTCCAGAGTGCGGCTGTGAATCGAGTGCACGTCGCGCTGGAGGAGGCCGGCCCGGTCGAGCTCGCCGAGGATGGCCGGGATGCCTCCGGCGCGGTGGACGTCCTCCATGTGGAACAGCGGGCTGTTCGGGGCGACCTTGGACAGGCACGGGACCTGACGGCTGATCGCGTCGATCTCGGCCATCGAGAAGTCGAGGTCGGCCTCGCGGGCTGCCGCGAGCAGGTGGAGGACCGTGTTCGTCGATCCGCCCATCGCGACGTCGAGCGCCACCGCGTTGCGGAAGGCGTCCTCGGTGGCGATGCTCCGGGGGAGCACGGACTCATCGTCTCCGTCGTAGTAGCGCTTGGCGATGTCGACGACGATGCGCCCGGCCTCGAGGAACAGGTCCTTGCGAGCCGCGTGGGTGGCCAGCGTCGAGCCGTTGCCGGGCAGAGCGAGCCCGATCGCCTCGGCGAGGCAGTTCATCGAGTTGGCGGTGAACATTCCGGAGCAGGACCCGCAGGTCGGGCACGCGGAGCGCTCGATCTCGTCGAGCTGGTCATCGGTCACGGCGTCGTTGCTCGAGGCGATCATCGCGTCGATGAGGTCGATCTTGCTGTGCACGATGCCGTCGATGGCGGTGGTCTTCCCGGCCTCCATGGGCCCGCCGGAGACGAAGACCGTGGGGATGTTGAGGCGCAGCGCCGCCATGAGCATGCCGGGCGTGATCTTGTCGCAGTTGCTGATGCAGACCAGGGCGTCGGCACAGTGGGCGTTGACCATGTACTCGACCGCGTCGGCGATGAGCTCGCGGCTGGGCAGCGAGTACAGCATGCCCGCGTGGCCCATGGCGATGCCGTCGTCGACGGCGATGGTGTTGAACTCCCGGCCCACGCCCCCGGCTTCGGCGACGGCGCCGGCGACGAGCTGGCCCATGTCCTTGAGGTGGACGTGCCCGGGGACGAACTGCGTGAAGCTGTTGGCGATGGCGACGATCGGCTTGCCGAAGTCGTCGTCCGTCATGCCGGTCGCGCGCCACAGGGCACGCGCTCCCGCCATGGTGCGGCCGTGGGTGGAGGTTCTGGAACGCAGCTCTGGCATGGCCACGAGTCTAGGTCGGAGCGCTGCGGGTCGCTCCGCTGTCTCAGCCTGCTGACGGTCGGGCGACGTGGAAACGGTCGAGCCGCGCCGTGGCCGGGCCGAGGTCTCCCCAGTGCCCCGAGTACGACAGGATTGCGATGCCGGTCGTCGGAAAGCCCTCCGCAAGAGCCTCGTGCGCCTGCTCGCTGCCCTCGCCGTCGGCGAGGATGCTGGTCAGATAGGGAATGCCGGGGGCGTGCCCGACGACCATGACGACGTTCGCGTCGTGGTCGGCGTCGCGGACGACGTCGAGGATCCGCTGGGCGCTGGCGTTGTAGATCCGGGAGTCGACCCGGACATCGGCCTCGCTGTAGCCGCCGTCCCACATCGCCTCGCAGGTCTGCCGTGCACGGGTCGCTGTGGAGCAGAACGTCACGTCCGCGCCGACGCCGAACTCGTGCAGCCACCGGCCGGCCTCGCGGGCATGATCCCAGCCGTCACCGGTGAGCTCCCGCTCCTCATCGGAGCCGTTCCCCGACGCAGCCTCACTGTGCCGGACGAGGACGAGAAGTCGGTCTTCGGACGCCGTCGTCATGCCCCCAGCATGCCACTCGAGGAGGTTGCAGTCACCGGCTGCGCGATGGGTTGTCTGACTGCTTCGTCACGTCATCGTCCCGTGACCGGATCGGGCCCGTGGACGATGTGCGAGACCGTTCCGCGCCGGACGTATGCGTCGAGCTGCGCGCGCAGGAACCGCACCGCTCGCGGCCGGAACGCCGTCGTCGCTCCACCGGTGTGGGGACTGATGAGGACGCCAGGTGCCGACCACAGCGGGTGCTCGGTAGGCAGGGGCTCGGGATCGGTCACGTCGAGCGCGAACCGCAGGCGACCGGCGTGGGCGAGAACCGCCTCGGCGTCGGCGACCTTCCCGCGGGCCACGTTCACGACGAGAGCACCGTCCGGCAAGGCGGAGAGGACAGCGTCGTCGATGAGACCTGTCGTCGCCCGCGACAGCGGCACGATCACGATGAGGACATCGGTGCTCGGCAGCAGCGCCGGCAGGTCATCGATGCCGTGCACCTCGTCGACCAGATCGTCACCGGGCCGGGGCCGGCTCGCCACCGCGGAGAGGTTCACCTCGAAGGGCACGAGCCGCGAGGCGATGGCTCGGCCGATGGAGCCGTAGCCGAGGATGACGACCCTGCGGTCGGCCAGCGCGTCGTAGATGCGCGGCGCGGCCCAGGTGCCGGTCGCGGCGTTGCGCACGAACTCCGGGACCGACCGGAGCGAGGCGAGTGTGAGGGTGAGCGCGAGCTCGGCAGTGGAGGTGTCGTGAACGCCGGCTGCGTTGGCGAGTGAGACGCTGTCGGCCATGGCCTCAGGCAGCCCGTCGTAGCCGGCCGTGAGGGTCTGGACCAGCCGCAGGCTCGGCATCCTGGCGAGGAGGGATCGGTCGAAAGCCTGCATGTACGGCGGCACACAGACCTCGATCTCCTCGTGTCGGTCCGGCAGCGTGGACAAGTCTGCTGCGACTGTCTCGATGCCGGGGAGCACGCCGACGTCGGCGACCCAGCTCTCGTCGGGCAGGCTCACCAGGCGGGTCCGCGAGTCGGTCATCCAGCCACGCTAGCGGCCTCTCCGGAGGCGAAGCATCGTGCCCACGCGATACGTTTGAGCGCAACGAGCAGGCATCCGCCCGCTGAGCAGCCGGTCACCGACGACCGGCAGGACCGAAAGGTGTTCCCCATGGCAGGTCTTGACGACCTTCTCCGCTCCCTCCCGATGGACCAGCTGGCACGCCAGCTCGGCGTCGACGAGGCCACGGCCTCCCAGGCCGCGTCAGCTGCCCTGCCGGCTCTCCTCGGCGGGCTCCAGGCCAATGCGCACGACGAGCGCGGCGCCAGCTCCATCCTCGAGGCCCTTCAGCAGCACCGGGGCTCGATCTTCGACGAGGGGATCGATTTCGGCAAGGTCGACACCGCCGACGGCGAGAAGATCAGCTCGCACATCTTCGGCAGCAACCAGGACCAGGTCGTCCACGCCCTGGGTGGCGCCGGCGGTGGCGCGAGTGGTCAGCTCATCCGCAAGCTGCTCCCCCTCCTGGCCCCCATCGTGCTGTCCTACCTCGCCCGTCAGATGCAGGGCCGCGGCCAGACGAGCGGCGGCGGAGGCGGCGCGGGCTCCCCCACCCTCCCGACCCAGCAGAGCGGTCAGCCCCGCGAAGCCGGGGCCCCGGGCTCTTTGCAGGACATGCTCGGTGAGGTCCTCGGCGGGGCAGCGGGCGGTGCTGCCGCTCAGACCGGTCGGCAGCAGAGTCGTGAGCAGGCCGGCGGTGGCGGCATCCTCGACATCCTCGGCGGACTGCTCGGCGGCGGTCGCCGCTGATCCGCGGCTGAGTGAGAAGCCCCTCCCCAGCGTCGCTGCGACGTTGGAGAGGGGCTTTCGCGTGCTCAGGAAGCGCTCAGTGCAGTTGAGCCCGGCCGCTCAGTGGGCAGCGGGTGAGTGTCCCTCGTCCTCGAGCACCGACCACTGCTCCCGGAGCGCGCCGATCGCGTCGTCGAGCGATCCGCCCACCCGCGCCGCGGAGGCCGCCAGCGCCCGCGCCGGACCGGCCAGGGCCTCCCCCGGGTCCGTACGAGCCTGCTTCGGGGGAGCCGCGACGACTGTTCCGTGGCGCACCCTCGAGACGACGAGACCCTCCTGCTCGAGCTCCCGATAGACGCGGGCGACTGTGCCCGGGGCGAGCGCGAGGTCCTTGGCCAGCTGCCGGATCGGGGCGAGCCGGAACCCCGGCGCCAAGGCCCCCGTGCTGATCATCTCCGCGAGCTGGGAACGCACCTGCTCATAGGCGGGAACGGCGCTCGTGCTGTCGACGTCGATGATCACGCCCGCGCAGCTCCATGATCGATGTTCGGTTCCGGAGCCTGGCGCGCCGCACGGCTGTCCCTGGCCGAGGGTGAACGGGTGGCGACCCAGTACCCGAGAAAGAGGAGCGTGACCATGACGAGCAGCACCCAGAACGGCTCCATCGAGACGGGAACTCCGTCTGGGTATGCGGTGCGCAGCAGGAACTCGATGATCGGTGGATAGGCGGCGGCGATCCCAGACCCGGCAAGGACGGTCAGCCCGTGGCACCGCAGCGCGTCATCAGCCTCGCGCAGCGCCTCGTCGACGAACCCGCTGGGTCGGTCCACGATGGCCCGTGCGGTGAGAGCCAGAACCGCGACGATCGCGACGAGATAGAGGACCCAGCCGAGCCAGGTTGTCGAGAAGCCGGCTGCTGCGACCGCAGCCACGGCGGCGACGGCCGCCACAGCGAAGGTGCCACCGGCGAGCGTCCGCACGAGTGGGGTCAGGTAGGTCGTCAGACCCCGCGGCGCCAGGGCGGCGGCCCGGCGGTCCCCCGGCTCGTCGAGCCCGC
>JAAYSB010000109.1 GCA_012518475.1 Intrasporangiaceae bacterium
CCACTGTCCCTCAGAAATCTCGCGATTGCGAGAATCCTGAGGGACAGCGTGACGTGGGTGTCAGGCGGGCTGCTCGACCAGCGGCTCGAGGCCGCGGTTCGCGCGGATGATGTCGACGAACCGGCCCATGATGTCGTTGAGTCCGAAGTCCTTGGGCGTGAACACCTCGGCGACGCCGAGCGCCTTGAGCCGGGCGGCGTCGGACTCGGGGATGATCCCACCGACGATGACCGGAACGTCGTCGGCGCCGGCCTGCTCGAGCCCCTCGAGGATCTCCGGCACGAGCTCCATGTGGGAGCCGGACAGGATCGAGATACCGACGATGTGGACGTCCTCGGCGACAGCGGCGGCGACGATCTCAGCGGGGGTGAGCCGGATGCCCTGATAGACGACCTCGAAGCCTGCGTCCCGGGCGCGGACAGCCACCTGCTCGGCCCCGTTGCTGTGGCCGTCGAGACCGGGCTTGCCGACGAGCACCCGCAGCCTCTCTCCGAGCTCCTCGGAGGTGCGGGTCACGTCCGCCCGAACGTCGGCGAGCCGGCCGGTTCCGGCATCGGCGGTCCCGACCGAGCCCGAGACACCGGTCGGAGCCCGGAACTCACCGAAGACCTCCCGCAGTGCACCGGCCCACTCCCCGACGGTGACCCCGGCCCGAGCACACTCGAGCGAGGCTGCCATGAGGTTCTCGGTAGTCCCGGCTGCCTCCTTGAGGGCGGCGAGGGCCTGCTCGGCGCGGGGACCGCGCTCGGGGTCGGCGTCCCGCTCCGAGCGCCACTGGCGAATGGCCTCGACGGCCTTGGCCTCCACATCGGCGTCGACGGTCTGGATCGCCGCGTCGAGGTCCGCGGTGAGCGGGTTGGGTTCGGTGGTCTCGAACCGGTTGACGCCGACGACGATGTCCTCGCCGGCCTCGATCCGCTGCCGTCGCAGGGCGTGGGAGGCGACGAGGGCCGACTTCATGTAGCCGCTCTCGACCGCGGCGACCGCACCGCCCATCTCCTCGATCCGGGCCATCTCCTCCTTGGCACCGGCGACGAGCTCGTCGACCTTGGCCTCGATGACCGCCGAACCCGTGAAGATGTCGTCGTACTCGAGCAGGTCGGTCTCGAAGGCGAGGACCTGCTGCATCCGCAGCGACCACTGCTGGTCCCAGGGGCGCGGGAGCCCGAGCGCCTCGTTCCAGGCCGGCAGCTGCACGGCGCGGGCGCGGGCGTCCTTGGACAGCGTCACGGCGAGCATCTCGAGCATGATGCGCTGGACGTTGTTCTCCGGCTGGGCCTCGGTGAGCCCGAGCGAGTTGACCTGCACGCCGTAGCGGAAGCGGCGCTGCTTGGGGTCCTGCACGCCGTAGCGGTCCCGGGTCAGCTCGTCCCACAGCGAGGTGAAGGCCCGCATCTTGCACATCTCCTCGACGAAGCGGACCCCGGCGTTGACGAAGAACGAGATCCGGGCCACCACCGTGCCGAACTCCTCCTCGGGGACCTCACCGGAGGCGCGGACCGCATCGAGGACGGCGACTGCTGTGCTCATCGCATAGGCGATCTCCTGGACCGGGGTGGCCCCGGCCTCCTGGAGGTGATAGCTGCAGATGTTCGTCGGGTTCCACTTCGGGATGGCGGACACCGTGTAGTTGACCATGTCGGTGATCAGGCGCATCGACGGAGCGGGCGGGAACACATACGTCCCCCGGGACAGGTACTCCTTGATGATGTCGTTCTGGGTGGTTCCCGCGAGCCGGGCGATGACGGCAGCGGGGGCCTCACCGGCGGCCTCGGCCTGCTCCTCCGCGGCCACCTGGTACAACGCGAGGAGATACATGGCGGTCGCGTTGATCGTCATCGACGTGTTCATCTCACCCAGCGGGATCGAGTCGAAGAGCCGGCGCATGTCGCCGATGTGCGAGATCGGGACCCCGACCTTGCCGACCTCACCCCGGGAGAGCACGTGGTCCGGGTCGTAGCCCGTCTGGGTGGGCAGGTCGAAGGCGACGGACAGGCCGGTCTGTCCCTTGGCGAGGTTGCGGCGATAGAGCTCGTTGCTCGCGGCAGCGCTCGAGTGCCCGGCATAGGTGCGCATGACCCACGGACGGTCGCGCTCGGGACGGGCCGGGACGGCGGCGGTGCTCTGGTCGGCGGCGGAGGACGAGGAGGGCACAGTCATGCCCCGAACATACAAGCCGATCAGGTGGCCTGGCCCTTGCCTGTGACGAGCGCAACCAGGCTCTCGAGCGGCCCGGGACCGAGCGTCCGGCGCCACGTGATCATCGCCACGCTGGGGACCAGGACGAGCACGATGAGACACCCCCACCCCCATCCGGCCGACGACCGCCAGGCGTCGAGGTCCATGAGGGGCCGGAGGACGACGAGCTGCAGCGCGTAGACACTCAGGGCAACCGCCCCGAGGTCGGTCACGGGGCGACGCAGGAACCGGGCAACGCCACCGCTGGCGGCCAGCACCGCAGCGACCACCGCAGTGGCGAGGGCGACGAGCGTGAGGTCCCACATCTGGTCCATGAGGTCTCCCGACAGCTCACCGGACCGGAGCACGCCGACGAGACGCAGAGCGCCGAGGAGTCCACCGATACAGCCGGCGATCACGGCGAGACGCCGGGGGTCCCGCAGCAGTCCGGACGCGGCGAGCTAGGCGCCGAGCATGAAGAACGGCAGGAGCGACAC
>JAAYSB010000110.1 GCA_012518475.1 Intrasporangiaceae bacterium
AGCGGTTGCGGCAACGTGACCGCTTTTTTCATGTGCGCCCAGCATGGGCGCACTCCTGCGGGTGCAAGTCCCGCCGTAAGTTGATCACAGCGAACGAAGCTAAGCGCAACTGCGCGAGGGTGACCGAGCGTGGGGAGGAAGCGTGGAGCGTAAGCTGCGAGCCGATGAACAAGAATCGGATAGAAGGCGCTGCCGAGCAGGGCGAGCGGGCCAGAAACCGCGAAGCTCTCGTGATCAAGGCGAAGTGGCGTAGATCCGGCGGTTGTGCAGCGAAGGAGTGCGTTCTTACCTGGGGAGATCTCGCCTTGTGCCTGAAAGGGCGACGGTGCCACACCGGAGCGAGGAGTCAGCCGAGGCCGTAGTAGCCGCTGGTTTGGGGCGAAGGGCCGAACGAGTAGGAGGGCCGAAGGCCGTGTCGCTCGGACGTGCAGTGCATCAGAAGCCCGGCGAGCCGGGGCGCAATGCGGGAGAGCGAGGTGAAGCCGAGCTCGAAGCGGTGCGTGATGAAGCACGAACGGCGCGGCGCGCAACTGGAAGCCCGGGGCGAGATGGCCTGCTTGCGCAGGCGCTCGCGAGCGCGAATATGGTTCTGGCGTGGAAACGCGTCAAAGCTAATCGCGGCAGTGCTGGGGCGGATGGGTTGTCGATTGCCGAGACGGCGGAGTACCTGAGAATGCACTGGCCCCGGATTCGGGAATCCTTGCTCGATGGCAGCTACCGGCCCGTGCCGGTGCGCTGCGTCCAGATTCCGAAGGCCGATGGCGGGGTGCGCGAACTGGGGATTCCGACGGTGACGGATCGGCTGATCCAGCAAGCCCTGCTGCAAGTCTTGCAGCCCATCATTGATCCGACGTTCTCCGAACACAGCTATGGCTTCCGGCCGGGACGCCGTGCGCACGACGCGGTGCTCGATGCACAGCGCTACGTGCAGGACGGCTACCGGGTAGTGGTCGATGTGGATCTGGAGAAGTTCTTCGACCGGGTCAATCACGACATCCTGATGGAACGGTTGGCGAGGCGAATCGACGATAAAGCCGTGCTGCGGCTGGTTCGTCGTTACCTCGTGGCCGGGATTCTGGATGGCGGGGTGCTCATCGAGCGGTACGAGGGCACGCCGCAAGGCGGGCCGCTCTCGCCGCTGTTGGCCAATGTGCTGCTCGACGAGGTGGATCGGGAACTGGAGCGACGTGGCCACCGCTTCGTGCGCTACGCCGACGACTGCAACGTGTATGTGTGCAGTCGCCGCGCAGGTGAACGGGTGCTGGAAGGGTTGCGCAAGCTCTACGACCGACTCCATCTGAAGATCAACGAGGCCAAGACGGCGGTGGCGTCGGCGACCGGTCGCAAGCTTCTGGGCTACGAACTGTGGCGCAGTGCGGGCGACCGGATCAAATGCGCGGTCGCCTACAAGGCGTTGGAGACCTTCAAACAACGCATCCGGGAAATGACGCGTCGCTCGGGCGGGCGCAGCCTGCCGGAGGTCGCCGAACGACTGCGGGCCTACATGCCGGGCTGGAAGGCGTACTTCCAGCTTGCGCAGACACCCAAGGTGTTCCGCGAACTCGACGAGTGGATCCGACACCGGCTGCGTGCCGTGCAGCTCAAGCACTGGCGTCGGGGTACGACGATGTATCGGGAATTGTTGGCGCTGGGCGCCTCGCAAGCGGATGCCCGCAGGGTGGCCGCGAACAGTCGGTGCTGGTGGCGTAACAGCCGCATGGCGCTGAACCGAGCGATGCCCATCGCCTACTTCGACCGGCTTGGCGTGCCTCGGCTCTCATGACCTCAACTGCTCGAACCGCCCGGTGCGGACCCGCATGCCGGGTGGTGTGGGAGGGGATCGGTCAGGTAACCTGACCGCCCCTATCCCGATCGTCTTCGACGTGCGGCATCGCAATGCGGGCGGGAGGGATGTGCGGGCGATTCACTGCTTCGGGTTCTTGTTGTTCTGTTTTTCTTTTATTTAAATCATAAAGAAGTAAACAGTGCCCCGAAATCTGTGGATAAGTGGCATTCACCCAGATTTCGCGCCGGCTTCGGCACGGGAGAAAGTCGTTGATAATCGATCGGACTGATGTGCGCGGAAT
>JAAYSB010000111.1 GCA_012518475.1 Intrasporangiaceae bacterium
AGTCGGTGGCCTCGGCCTCGACCATCATGATGGCGACATCATCGCCGACGACCCGGCCGGCCACGACCATGTCGAAGGTCGAGCGCTCGATGTCGGCGAAGTTCGGGAAGGCGACCCACTGGTCGTCGATGAGGGAGATGCGCGTGGCGCCGATCGGGCCGGAGAACGGCAGACCCGAGATCTGGGTCGAGGCCGACGCGGCGTTGATCGCGAGGACGTCGTACTGGACGTCCGGGTTGAGCGCAAGGACGGTGATGACGACCTGGACCTCGTTGCGCAGGCCCTTGACGAAGGTCGGGCGCAGCGGGCGGTCGATGAGGCGGCACGTCAGGATGGCGTCGGTGCTGGGGCGACCCTCGCGACGGAAGAAGCTGCCGGGGATCTTGCCCGCGGCATACATCCGCTCCTCCACGTCAACGGTGAGGGGGAAGAAGTCGAACTGCTCGCGCGGCGATCCGCTCGCGGTGGTGGTCGAGAGGAGCATCGTGTCCTCATCGAGGTAGGCGACGACAGCGCCGCCGGCCTGCTTGGCAAGCCTTCCGGTCTCGAACCGGACCTTCCGGGTTCCGAAGCGACCGTTGTCGATCGTGGCTTCGGTGAAGGTGATATCTGGACCCTCCATATGGGCCCTCCGTTCTTTTTCTCTTCGTGCCTGCGTGCATCGTCGTTGTGCACGAGGTGGTGTAGCCCATCTACAGGTACTGCTATTCAGTTGTGGGGCGACCCGGGCATGGGGCCGCATGCGAGAAGCGGCCCCGTGCAGGGCCGCTTCAGGCAAGACTTATCGGCGCAGGCCGAGGCGCTTGATGAGCGAGCGGTAGCGCTCGACATCGACACTCTCGAGGTAGCGCAGCAGACGGCGGCGCTGACCGACGAGCAGGAGCAGGCCACGACGGCTGTGGTGGTCGTGCTTGTGCTCACGCGAGTGCTCGGTGAGGTCCAGGATGCGCTGCGTGAGCAGGGCGATCTGAACCTCGGGGGAGCCGGTGTCACCCTCGCTGGTGGCGTATTCGGCCATGATGTTCTTCTTGACGTCTGCGCTCAAAGGCATGGGCGACTGACTCCTTCTTCTCATCGTTGCGCGGCGCGCCCGGGCTGGTTCACCGGGGCTCTCTCGATCCGCGGCCGTTCTGACGGCAGGATGGCCCGCTGGGCCAATCAACAAAGTTACCAGCGCGAAGGCCAACTCCACTAATCGAGGACGACGGCCACGCGCTCCAGGGGTGCCCTGGCACAGGTACCAGCTCACCGGACACGTCAGGGGCTCGACTCGTGCCTGCTAAGAATTCAGGCCGAACTGGAGGCGATTGTCGGAATCGAGGTCGACCTCATCCCGACGACGGGACTCAAGGAAGGCGTGCGCAGACAAGCCGAGCCGGATCTGATCGCGTTGTGAGTTGACACGACGGGGCGCGCCTCACGACAACGTCGCAGCAATCGAGGCCATCCGTTCCCACGTCCGTCGGGGTCCGCTCTCTGACGACCTGGTGAGTGATGCCGTACGGATCAGGCTGCTTGAGATCGGCGAGGCCGTGAAGTCCCTGGATCCTCAATTGACCGCCTCGGAGCCTGGCTGGCCGTGGCGACAAATCGCCCGGATGCGGGATCACCGGTACTTCCTGACTGAGCGCCAGATCATCCAGGACACCATCGACAACGACCTGGAGCCGTTACAGGCGGCAGTCGATGGACTGCGCAGCCGGCTACCAAGCCACGACACCCGAACCGCCCCGGAGGCACCGGCCGCCGAATAGCTGCTCAGCTCAGGGTGCCCTGGCCCCTTGCACCCTGCGTACCGTCGACAGATGAGCACATCTGTCGCCCTTGTCGCCGGCGCCTCACGAGGTCTGGGCCTGCTCATCGCCCGCGAGCTGCGGGACCGCGGACGCACGGTGGTGCTCTGTGCACGGGAGCGTGAGGAGCTCGACGAGGCCTCCCAGCTGCTCGACCCGTCGGGCGAGCGCGTGCTCACCTATGTCTGCGATGTCTCGGACGCGGAGTCGGTGGCCGAGATGGTCCGCTGGACCGAGGCCGAGGTCGGCCCGATCGAGGTGGCGATCACCGTCGCCGGAGTCATCCAGGTCCTTCCCCTGCAGAACAGCCGCCTCGAGCACTTCGAGGAGGCGGTCGACATCATGACCCTCGGCCCGGTGCACGTGGCGCTCACCGTCCTGCCGGGCATGCGCACGCGTGGACGCGGCAGGATCGGCACCATCACCTCCATCGGCGGCGCGGTGAGCGTCCCCCACCTGCTGCCCTACAGCACGGCGAAGTTCGGTGCGGTCGGCTTCTCCCGTGGCCTGTCAGCTGAGCTCGCCGGCACGGGAATCACG